>JALWBF010000054.1 GCA_027016055.1 Archaeoglobaceae archaeon
ACATAGCAAGACGATAGCGAATTTTAAAAACTAAAATAATTTAATTTTATATAAAGTTTAGATAATATTATGCATAAAAATAAAGGAAAAATTTAGAGTTGCCAGTCGACGACCTGGATGTATGGAACCTTCTGGAGCTCCCACTCGCCGGTCTCTGGGTTCTTCCTGCCGACGACGAAGCACTTCCAGTTCTCGTCGTCGATCTTCGGATAGTCAGTTCTGTAGTAGTATCCCGGCCATCTTGTTTCTTGTCTGAAGAGCATGTGCTGGACATGTGCCTCAGCGACGATGACTCTGTGCCACATCTCCCAGCATCTCATCAGCTCGTGGAGGTTTCTCGCAGCGAGCTTCTCCATGTCCTCCTTGAGCATCTGCAATCTCTCGAGAGCAATCTTCAGCATCTTCTCGTTGGTCTTATACCACATTGAAGCTCCTGCAGCGTATTCATCCATGATCTTCTGGAGTCTCCAGAGTGCCTGCTTCGGGAAGATGTAGTTCGGGTTGATGTCCTCTCTCGTTGAGGCGTTCTTGAACTGCTCATAGGTAACCATTGGCTGGAAGATCTTCTTCTTGAGCTCCTGCACCTTAGCCTCATCGATCTCTGGGTTCGGGTTCTGTTCTACTACGTATCTCACAGCTTCCTTACCAGCGATCCTACCTTCGGTGAACGAACCGCTTGAGAACTTGTGCGGGTTAGCACCGCTGCAATCACCGACGGCAAAGAGACCCTTGATAGTAGTCATTCTGTTGTAATGGAGCGGGAACAACTTCTTGTATTCTTCCGGCATTAGATCTTCTGGACCGCAGACCCAGAGACCAGCACAACCGGAGTGTGAACCCATCATGTATGGCTCGGCCGTCATGATCTCCGATGGAACCTTCTCTGGCTCGATGTTCAAAGCAGCCCAGAGCAGTGCCTGTGAAACTGTCATGTCAAGGAAGTCCTCCCAAGCCTCGTTGATCAACTTCTTGAGATCCTTACCCTCTTCGCTGAGCTTCTTGATAGCCCATTCGGTTCTCATGAGGATCGGTCCCCTACCCTCCATAAGCTCTACGAGCATCTGGTGGTTTCTCAAAGGCGTCGGTGTCGGCACAGCGTCAGCATATGGCTTGTATTCAGCAATGGTCTCTTTCTTCTCGATGTAGACTTCATCGTATGCGTTTGTAGCTACCGACTTGAAGAGCAGGAACCATGCACCTACTGGCCCGTAACCGTCCTTGAATCTGGCTGGGATGAATCTGTGCTCCATCTGGCATGTGTGGGCTCCAACCTCGATGGCCATTGCGTAACCGCTACCGGTATTGAACACCGCATACCAGATTCTACCCATACCCTCTCCGGTGCTTCTCGGTCTGAACAGCAACGTAGCTCCACCGGTTGCAAGGATCACGGCTTTAGCCTTGAAGATGTAGAACTTCGGCTCTCTCACGCTGAAACCTACAGCACCAGCAACCCTCTGCGGGTCGTTCTTATCCATGAGCAAGTGCGTTACCATTACTCTCTCAATGATGTTCTCCTCACCGAGGGCCATCTTTGCAGCTTCAGCGATTATCGGCTTGTATGACTCACCGTGGATCATGACCTGCCATCTACCCTCTCTGACATACTTACCGTTCTCATCCTTCCAAATCGGTAGACCCCACTTCTCGAAGAGGTGAACGGTTCCATCCACATGCCTCGCGTAGTCAGCTACCAAGTCCTCTCTTGCAATACCCATCATGTCGAGTGTTACGTATCTTACGTAATCCTCGATCGTGTTCGGTTTGTCACCAACCTGCTGGGCTCTGCCGGAAAGACCGAGGTAGGTGTTGATAGCTGACAGACCCTGAGCGACAGCACCGCTCCTCTCAATTGCCGCTTTCTCAACAAGCGTTACTTTTAATCCAGCAGCTTTAGCCCAGTAGGCAGCCTCGTAGGCTGCACCGCAACCTGAGAAACCACCACCGACAATCAGGATGTCTGTCTCTACTGTAACGTCCTCTACATCCTCTGGCTTGTATGTTTCTATATTCCTATATACCTCAACCGCCATTTAAAACACCTCCAAAATTAAATTTAAGCCTTCTTCTTAACCTCAGGAAGCTTATCCATATCCAAAATCTGCGGCTCACCAGCAAGCAAGTTGTTCTTCAAGTCTTCAACTTTTGGCTCTGGGAAGCCCTCAAACGGCTGGATTGAACCCCATGGGGTTGTTCTTATCGGGAACTTGAATCTCAAGATCTTTCCGTTTCTGAACTTGATCGTCCACATAATCGCATCGGTTCCTCTCATCGGTGTGCACTGAGCACCCAATGGAACGAAATCTACGTAACCTCTCATCTCAATGGCACCCTGCGGGCAGATCTTTACACAAGAGTAGCACTCCCAGCACATGTCTGGTTCCTGGTTGTATGCTTTCATCTGCTCTTTGTCCAAGACCATAAGGTCGTTGGGGCAGATGTATTGACATGCGGTCTTCTCCAAAGCCTTACAACCGTCACACTTCTCCGGGTTTACATAGCTTGGCATTTATTCCCACCTCCAACCAACGTCAAAATTTTCGAATTTCGATTTCGTTCAACCACTTACATGGCTTAAAAATTTAAAAAATTTACTATTTTTTTCGACCTTAAGATGCTCTTTGATGACCATTACTCGATTTCGGGTGGTGGAATGTATTCAGACTCCTTCTTCGCAGCCTCCTGAATCTCTGGCAACCTTTCGAGCACCTTGTCAATTACGTCCAGCGACTTCGCCTTTGCAATCTCCTCGAACAGCGCCCTCTTGAACGCAACCGGTAAGTCTTCAATGAATCCTCTTGAGTCTATTCTCGCTCTGTCAAAAGCCTTTAGAATTTGCTCGGACTTGTCCTCTGGAACCTCGACTACGAGCATCTTAAGCTGTCCACCGAAGAGATCCTGAATTTTCTCCTCAAGCGGAGTTCCCTTTATCTGGGCAAGTCTGTTCTCATCCAAAATAACACCGATATAGTGTGGCATTTACACCACCTCACGCTTTAGGAATTTCCATCGGAGCCAAATCGACTTCAAGCTCCCTGTTCAGGTTCTCTAAGTATTTGTTGTTTACGAACGGATATCCGAAGACCTTCCACCACTTGACGATCGCCTTGTAGACCTCTGGTCTCATGACGACCTTGGGCGGCATGACTCCCTCTGCAACCATACCTCTAAGGAACGATCCGCTGAACTTCTGCTTCTCTTTAACATGACCGCAGTTCTCACTGTAGGCGATCTCACCGCATACTGGACAATACCAGAACTCAGCCATGTTCTGCGGAATTATCTTCAGACCCTTGTCAACCTCATTCGGCGGAGCCTCGAATCCGAAGCTTGGAATACCTTCGCTCCAGAGGATCTGGGTTGCATACTTGTCGTAATACTCACCTACCGCAGCGTGGTCTCTACCGAACATGTGGTGCGTGCAACCCATGTTCTGTCTTATTATACCATGCAGCAACGATTCTATCGGGTTGCCGTATCTCATGTCCCAGAGCGTAAACGTAACCATGTGTCTCGACGGCTTAATGTATCCATACTTGTTGACGGCTTCGTGACCCTCCAAGATCGCCTCATTCGGATAATCTCCTCTTCTCTTGGCACCGATGATGGCGTTAACCAATATACCGTGGCAAGGCTCGATGTCACCCGTATAGGCCGCACACTTCATCAGCATCTCGTGACCGGTGTGAGGAACGTTCCTCGTCTGATGAGCTATGCATGTTCTCCACTTCTTGACATACTTGATTACCGCTCTGCACTCAGCCGGCGGGAGCCAGAACCTGTCGTATGGCTCCCTAAACTTCGGCGGATTGATGATCGTCCACTTTCCGGCGATGACGTATGGGTTCATGCACCTGTAGATCATCCAACCCGGATGCTTCTCATCGAACGGCTGTCTTACAACTTCCGGATTTTTCTCCGGAGTTCCAAACGTTCTCGTTGCTACATCCTTAGGATCGATCTTGTAGATCTCCTCAACATCCATCACTGCGAACGG
>JALWBF010000055.1 GCA_027016055.1 Archaeoglobaceae archaeon
TGGTAACCAAGAGCAAATACGGTAGCCATTACGGTGAGAGGAAGATAGGGGAATTCAGGGAGTGGATACCGACAAGGAGCAAACTCGCTGCTATGATACTTAAGGGGCATATCATAGACATAAAACCGAATTGGAAGGTTCTCTACTTGGGAGCCGCAAGCGGGACCACGGTGAGCCACCTCGCGGATATAGTTGATGAAGGTATTATATACGCGGTAGAATATTCCGCAAAGCCTTTTGCAAAGTTCCTTCAGCTCGCTGAGGAAAGGAGAAACATAATCCCTCTGCTAGAAGATGCCTCGACCCCTTGGAAGTATAACGGAATAGTTGAGAAGGTGGATTTCGTTTACCAAGACATAGCCCAAAAGAACCAAATAGAGATATTCTTCGCAAACATCGACATGTTCCTAAAGGATGGAGGAGAGGGAGTTATAATGGTTAAAGCGAGGAGCATAGACTCAACCGCCGAACCTGAAGTCGTTTTCGATAGGGTTGTGGAGGAGCTGGGGGAAAAGCTTGAAGTAATAGCTCACGGATCGTTGGAACCTTTCCATAAAGATCATATTTACGTTCACGTTAGGAAGACAAAGTAATATATTGAGTGTGATAATCATTGTGAAGGTGATCGAATGGGGAGGGAAATTGCAGTATTCGATACCACGCTGAGAGATGGCGAACAGACTCCGGGTGTTTCTCTTCCGGTTAGCTACAAAATTCAGATCGCCAAACAGCTCGATAAGCTGGGTGTCGATGTAATCGAAGCGGGATTCCCTTCAGCTTCAAAAGGCGAGTTCGAAGCCGTAAAGGAGATAGCGAACTTGGGCTTAAACGCTAAGATCTGCGGTCTCGCAAGGATGGTCAAAGGGGATATCGACGCCGCTATTAAGGCTGATGTCGATATGGTTCACATATTCATTCCGACATCCAAAATTCAAGTTGAGCATACGATAAAGAAAAGCAGGGAAGAGATTATAGAAATAAGCGTCGAGTGCGTCGAATACGTAAAGAGTCACGGCTTGGAATGCATGTTCTCGGCGATGGATGCGACGAGAACGGAGATGGATTACCTAAAGAGGATATACAAAGCAGTTGAAGATGCGGGAGTTGACATAGTCAACGTGCCAGACACGGTTGGAATCGCAACGCCTTTCAAGTTTTACGACATGATAAAGGAGCTTAAAGATCATCTTAAGGTTCCTATAGATGTCCACTGCCACAACGATTTCGGCTTGGCTACCGCAAATACATACGCTGCCGTTTTAGCCGGAGCAGATGAAGTGCAGGTTACCGTCAACGGAATAGGAGAGAGAGCCGGAAATGCCGCACTTGAGGAGGTTGTTGCACTGCTATATGCTGAGGGTTTCAAGACGAACGTAAGGATGGAGTATCTGGTGGAAACTTCGAGGCTCGTGGAGAGGCTTACCGGAGTCAAGTTGCCTCCGAACAAGCCGATCGTTGGTGAGAACGCATTCAGCCACGAAAGCGGGATTCATGCGCACGGAGTGCTGAAGGATGCGAGGACTTTCGAGCCGGGCATAATAACGCCCGAAATGGTTGGACATAAGCGTAGGATAGTCATAGGTAAGCATGCCGGAAGGCATCAGATAAAGAAGATGCTCGAAGATGCCGGCTACGTTGTGGATGAAGAAAGCCTGACGAAGATAGTGGAGAAGGTTAAAGAACTGGGAGATAAGGGTAAGAAGGTTACGGATCTCGATCTGTTCACGATAGCGGAAGTTATATTGGGAGAGGTCAGAAAGGAAGAGAGAGCGGTGAACATAGAGGAGGTTACGGTTATAACTGGAAACAAGATAACTCCGACAGCCGTCATTAACGCTGAAGTTATGGGTAAGAAGAAGGTTACATCAGCCATAGGTGTCGGGCCGGTCGATGCTTCTCTGAAGGCCGTTACGGAACTATTGGGTAAGAAGATCAAGATTACAGAATTCAGGATGGATGCGATTACCGGCGGAAGCGATGCTTTGGCTGACGTTTACGTGACGATCGAAGATGAGAGCGGAGAAACGTTTACGGCAAGAGCCGCTGGAACGGATATAGTCATGGCATCTATAGATGCGGTTATAAACGCTGTGAACTATCTAATGCTTAAGAAGAAGAAAGGTAGGCGATAATCATGTCACTAAGGAGGAAGATAAGTTTATCGAAGATTCAGAAAATTAAAAAATTTCTTTCATCTAAAAAATCCGAAAATAGAAAGAAGATAGGTGTTCTTGTGGATGGTCCGAATATGCTTAGAAAAGAGTTTAACATCAATCTGAGTGAGATAAGGGAGATACTTTCGGAATACGGTGACATAAAGGTTGCAAAGGTTTTCTTAAACCAGTATGCGAGCGAAAAACTGGTTGAAGCTATAGAAAATCAGGGATTCGAGCCGGTAGTAACGTCCGGAGATGTGGACGTCAGGATGGCTGTTGAGGCTATGGAACTCATTTACAACGACTCGATAGATGTAATAGCGCTTGTTACAAGGGATGCGGATTTCAAAGCTGTGCTTAAGAAGGCTATGGAGATGGGAAAGGAGACGATAATCATCGGAGCAGAGCCAGGGTTTTCCGCTGCACTAAAAAATTCAGCTGATATAGCCATAGTTCTGAATGAGGACGATTTTGAGGATGTTGAAGAAGAGGTAAGGGAGCAGGTAAAAACATGAAAGTTTTCCTATTCGAGTTCGCAACCTGCTTTGGAAATCTACCGGCTGAGATAGCTGTAGAAGGCTTGGGAATGTTCAAATCGCTCTACGAAGGGTTTACGGAGTTTTGTGATGTCGTATCCTTTATAGGTTTGAATGACGTCAATTTTGATGTTATAACATTCGATTGCGATGATAAGTTTGTCTGCCATCTTGAGAAATCCGATTTCGCCCTCGTCATAGCACCGGAAACCGACTGGAACCTGCTTAAGCTGACGAAGATAGTGGAGGAGCACGAAGTTCCGAACTTGGGCAGCTCTTCAGAAGCTATAGAGATTACATCGGATAAATGGGTTCTCTACAAAAAGCTGAAGGGTAAGGTTGAGATGCCGAAAACTTCTCTCAAGCCTATAGATCCGCCCTTCATTGTAAAGCCGAGGGTTTCCTGCGGAGGAGATGGTATAAGAATAGCCGATAACGTTCCGGACGGATACGTAGCTCAGGAGTTCATAAAAGGGATAGATTTGAGCGTAAGCTTGATGGTCGGTGACAGCATCGAAGTTTTAAGCGTAAACAGACAGATTATAGAGTCTTTCAGATACAAAGGGGCAGTAGTTCCGTTCGATTTTAGGGAGGATGTCGTTGAAACGGCTTTGAAAGCTGTTGAATCGATCAGGGGGCTGTTCGGATACGTCGGAGTTGACGTCATCCTTTCGAACGATGAGGAGGTTTTTGTGGTCGACGTTAACGCAAGGATAACAACGCCTTCGATACTCTTCAGAGACGTTTACGGAATAAACCTTGCAAAGTTGCTCATAAAGAACTATGAAGGAAAGAGCATTCCGGAATACGCACCGAAAAGGAAGATGGTTCTTAAGAAAATCGAAGGTAACGGTAAAAACAGCTACGTCGCTTGGGGCGGATACTCCTTGGTTAAGGAGGTTCTGAATGGCTGAAATAATCTTGGCTCTGGATATTACGGATGCAAAGATGGCCGTTAAGATAGCTGAGGAAGTTTCGGAATACGTATCGGCAATTAAGGTTAACTACCCGCTCGTCCTCTCGGCTGGGGTTGGTATAATAAAGAAGCTCAGCGAGATTAAGCCGGTTATAGCGGATTTTAAGATCGCCGATATACCATACGTAAGCTCGATGATAGCCGAGATAGCCTTTGAGAACGGGGCTAAAGCCGTTATAGTTCACGGTTTCGCCGGGAAGGAGACGGTTAAAGCTGTTTTGGATGTCGCGAAGAAATTTGAGGGGGAGGTTTACG
Organism: Archaeoglobaceae archaeon; assembly: GCA_027016055.1. Taxonomy (GTDB): domain Archaea; phylum Halobacteriota; class Archaeoglobi; order Archaeoglobales; family Archaeoglobaceae; genus WAKM01. Next base: position 3,924 of record JALWBF010000055.1, read on the forward strand.
TTGTAACCGAGCTTACGAGTTCGACCGAGTTCTTTAAGGATGTTTCGGATAAGATAGCAA
>JALWBF010000056.1:0-4961 GCA_027016055.1 Archaeoglobaceae archaeon
CATGTAAAGCATCCTGTAAGTTTTCCTATCTATTATGCCCTTATCCCTAAGATACTTCAGCCTCCTCCTCAAAGCTCTGATCCTTAATATCCAAGCCTCCTTCCTCGAAAGCCTTGCAGTCTTCTTACCCTTCCTGCTTCCGTGCCCCCTTCTTCTACCCTTCCTCTTCTGAGCCTTTATCTTGTTGACTCTAACCCTGCAAACCCCCTTAACCGGCTTCCTCTTTATAAGCCCCTTCTCGATTAGATTTCGAATATCCTCCTTCGTCGCCGCAGATGCTATCTCATCCAATGCCGATGGATCGAACCAGACCCTGTTCATCCCGCACTTCAAAACCTGAGCGGCCAAACGCCTCTGCAATCTCAAATCCATAAGCATCACCTTGATGAAGGATTGAGTATCTTGATGCCCAACTCCTTAGCCTTCTCCTCTATCATCAACCTCTTCTTCATACCAACAGATGATGCGATCCTTATAGCCTGCCTCTCCGGATTAACCTTCTCCAAATCCTTAACGTTGTAAACCAACACCTCTTCATAGCCGGACGGATGCAGACCTCTAACGGCTTTGGGCGATCCGAAGCCTATGCTGACGAGTATTCTTCCGCTCCACTTTCCTCCGACTCTTTCCCTCCACTTGTTATGCAATCCTTTCGGTCTTCTCCATCCCTTGTCTCTCAGCCTGAGCTTCTTATGGGCTTCGAAATGCCTGAATTCCGGCTTTCTCGCTTTCTGCCTTCTCCTAACCTTAAGCAGTCTCGCGATTTCCTTATCCATATGCATCACCTCACTTCGGCTTCTCGACTATGTAAATCCCGTCCTGAAAAACCCTCGGATCCAATCTCTTTATTTTCGTAGCCTGCTCAAGGTTTGCAGCAGTCTGCCCGCACTCCTCCTTATCTATTCCCTTAACTATTATCTCCTGCCCCCTTATCTCAACCTTAGCCCTTCCCACTATTTTTGCCCTTCTCGGATGCTTCTCTCCGAGGAAGTTCTCGATTATAACTTCATCACCCTCAACCCTGACCTTTATCGGGAAGTGAGCGTAAACTACCTTGAGCTTATACTCAAAACCTTCGGTAACCCCCTTTATAAGGTTCCTTATATGCGCCCAGAATGTTCCGACCATTGCCTTAAGCCTTCTTCTGTCCTCCTTGGCATAAATCCTGACCGCACCGTTGACCTTTTCGATGTAAACCCCCCTGAACTTCAGAAATCTTGAGTTCTCTCCCAAGGGCCCCTTTGCCGTGATCGTGTAACCCTTTGCCGTGTCGCCTTCAACAGTTACCTCCACGTTCTCCGGAATCGGGACGACCCTTTCTATCATTACATTCACCTCAGTAGACGTAAGCAAGTAGAACACCACCCAATCCGAGCTCTCTTGCCTCTTTCTGCGACATCACGCCTTTGGTCGTGGATACGATCAATATGCCGAAATCCCTTGCTGGGAGATACCTCTTCTCGAACTTCTCGTATTCCGTTCTCTTTACGGAGAACCTCGGTCTTATAGCTCCGCAGTCGTTTATCCTTCCGCAGAGCTCCACGATGAACTTCCCGCCCCTATGGTTTTCAACGTATTCGAAGCCCTTTATGTATCCGTGCTCCTTCATAACCTTGAGAACGTTACCTATGAGCTTCGAAGCTGGCTTAACAACGCACTTATCCTTTCCAACCCTTTCGGCGTTCTTTATAGCTGACATAGCATCGGACAGCGGATCCACTAACATGATACCACCTCACCAGAGCTTCTTAAATCCCAATTCCGAAGCAACCTCTCTGAAGCACTGCCTGCAGAGATACAATCCGTATTTTCTGATCAATCCCCTCTTCCTTCCGCATCTCCTACACTCGTTCGCCCCTCTGCCGAACTTCTTCTTCCGTTCCTTCTCCATCACACCACCTCCACGCCCAAACTTCTGAGCCATTCGATGGTCTCTTCCTTCGTTATCCTATGTCTCTTTCCGATCTTGCTTCTACATCTTCTTCTCCTCGCAACCCTGTAACCCCTTCTCTTCAAAACTACACAGACATCCATTCCGAAGATGCCGATTTCCGGATCGTAATCAACTCCCGGCAGATCTATGTGCTCGGCAATGCCAAAAGAGAAGTTTCCGTCGTTTATCGATCTCGCGCTGAGTTTGAACTCTTTGACCTTTAGAGCATCCATGAGGAACTTCATGGCCTTTTCTCCTCTAAGCGTAACCTTGACGCCTATGGCTTCACCCCTTCTAATTCCGAAGTTCTTGATCGTCTGGGTTGCGTAGGTTATAGCCGGCTTCTGCCCCGTAAGCTGTTCGAGTAACTTCACAGCCCTCTTATGCCTTTCTCCGCTTTCGCCTACTCCGATGTTGATAACTACCTTATCGAGGAGAATCTCCCTCATCGGATTCTCTTCCTTCTTTTTCTTCTCAGTCTTCTCAACGGCCACAGCCTGCATCCTTTACACCCCCAGATCTATCACGGGCTTTTCGGAATCCTTCTTACCTATCACGAATATGTAATCCTCAATCGTCGTGAACTCTCCCTTTTCCGATTCAACCGTAACTAGGTTCGGTGCCGAACTTCTTACGATCTTATAATCCTTTATCCTTCCGATCTCACCGGCATGACTGCCGCCGGTAACCATCACCAATGCACCGATCTCGAATTTCAGATGATCGATTATCTTCTTCTCCGGAATCGTCATCAGAATGCTGTCCTTCGTCTTGTATTCGTTTCCGGCAAGTATGTTCGTTCCGTCGAAAAGATTCAGCTGAATCCTACCGCCCTTAACCATCGTCTTGTTCACTATCTTGTATAGCTTGACGTTGTCATCTTCTATCTCTATCGGCACGTATCTTCCTTTCTCATCGAACACTATCCTGTAGCTCTTGTCAAGCTTGGGAATCTTGATTACGTCGAACAACCCAACGGGGAACTTGTAGTCCTTCCTCGGAACGCCGTCAACCAGTATCTCGCCTGCAGCAATTATCCTTCTCGCCTCTCTTGCCGTATCAGCAAGCTGCAAGTAGTCTCTCACTATTATCAGCAGAGGAACCGCATTCTTGTTGTGAGGCCCGGGCGAAGGCTTAACAACCCATCTTCCGCCGCTCTTTCTCGGAATCTTATACGTTTTAGGAGCTGACAACCTCTTCTGGTGCATAGGCATCACTTCCTCTCCAATATCTTCTTCCTAACCTCATCGATCTCTCCCAACTCGATGATCATGACGTTCGAAGGGTGAATCGGAATGTATACTTCTGTTCCGTCCGCTTTTGTTTGGGTTACACCGTCAACGTAGATTCTAAGCCTCTTCATATCCACTTCGACAACCTTGCCTTCGTGACCCCTGAATTCACCTCTCATTATCCTAACCTTGTCCCCCTTCCTGATTCTAATAGCTCTTTTCCCGTATTTCTTCCTAAGCTCTTTGGATAGAGTTGCATGGAGCAACCTATGCCTTTCATGTAGCTTAGAAGTCTTGAACAACCATCTCCTCCACTTCCTCGGCTGTTTGGATTTCGGAATCGGCATACCATCACCTCACACTATTATCGAAGCTATCGAACCTATCTTCGGAAACCTTTCCGCAGCCTCCCTTGCTACTGGCCCTCTTATCTCGGAACCCTTCGGATTTCCCTTATCGTCGGTAATCACGGCTGCGTTGTCTTCAAACTTAACGCGGGTTCCGTCCGGTCTTCTGTATTCCTTCCTCTGCCTGATTATAACGGCGTAGTGAACCTGCTTCCTTATATCCGGAGTTCCCTTCTTCACGGTCACTACCACAATATCTCCTACCCCCGCAGCCGGATATCTCCTTCTCACACCCTTGTAACCCTTAACGGCAATGATTTCAAGCTCTCTCGCACCGGTGTTGTCGGCACAGACCAACCTTGCTCCGGTTGGCAAACACCTCGGAACCTCAGCCCTTATCGCCTTCACGCCTGACCACCTCCACTATAACGAAGCTCTTCGTTTTGCTTATAGGCCTGCATTCGGCGATCGTCACTATATCCCCCGGCTTGGCATTTATGCAAGGCGGATTGTGCGCATGAATTTTTGATCTCCTCTTCAGATACCTCTCGTATTTCTTCACGTATCTTATCAGCTCCCTTTCAACTACTGCAGTCTTCTCGTAAGTTTTGACGACTTTTCCGGTTAGAATCTGACCCCTAACCCTCAAATCCCCGTGGAACGGACAATTCTTGTCGTCGCATTCCCTTTCGGGCGGTTTAACGTCTATACCGATATCCTTCACCATAACCTAACACCCTTCGCCCTTTTTAACATGATTATTCCCTTCTTAATCCTATCCTCCGGTCTGAAGGCTATCAGATCGCCTTTCACCCTCAACACCTTTCCCCCGAATTTAACCCTGAAGGTTCTACCTTTCTTAGCCACGATTTTTAAACCTTTTTCCGTCTTGATCTTGAGGGTATTCATGGTTTCATCGACGACGATACCGCTGATTCCTATCTCGTAAGGATTCGGAGAATCGATAACCTCAACTTCCAATCCTATCCACTCATGGGCTAAAATAAATTCGGGTTTCATACCTTATACCCTTCTTCCCTCAAAGCCGTCTTTATCCTCGCTATGTCCTTCCTTACATTCCTTATAGCCATGGGATTTTCCAGAGAACCTCCGGATCTGACGAGGGTTCTCAGCCTTATAAGTTCCAATTCTAGCTCCTTCAACTTCTTCAGCTTCTCCTCCCTGCTCATCTTTCTTATCTCTTCCATCTTCATTGCTCTTCACCCTCCTTACTCTGCTCGGCTTCGGTTTCAACCTGCTCTGCCGAAGCTTCACCCAAGATCTGAGCTTTTAGAGCTTCGAGTTCCTCCTTGCTTACCTCCTTTACCTTAAACTCATCCGGAAGTTCGACGTCGGGTGGAATTATTCGAACGCTTACGCCGTAAACGCCCAACTTCTTGATGGCTATGTCGAATCCCTTTCTAACCAATTCGTAAGCCGGATCACCAG
>JALWBF010000056.1:4971-12603 GCA_027016055.1 Archaeoglobaceae archaeon
CTTCCATAATTCTGTATAGGAATCTGTAACCGGCCCTTCTGAAATACCATCCCCTCTCAAGTGCCCTTGCAAGAAGTGTAGCCATTAGCTGGGCGTTGAATTCCGGCTTTTCCACCTCGTCAACGCTTATCTGCGGATTGTCCAAGCCGAACTCCTTGAGCTTCTCCTGAAGCATCCTTATCCTTCTTCCGCCCTTCCCTATCACTAATCCAGGTCTTTCAACGAACAGGCTTACTTGAGTGCCCAAAGGAGTTCTTATTATGTCGACTCCGCCGAATCCCGCGTTTCTTACTTCCTCTTTGAGCCATTCTTTAACCTGAAGCTTCGTTATCCTATCTCTTATGAACTTCCTTTCAACGGCCATGCTACTCACCCCTAACTTCAGCTACGAATTCCACCGTCGTAAGCTGCTGGAATTTTGGCGTAGCCCTTCCGAAGGCACGGGGCATATACTTTTTGATCACCCTTCCCTTCTTAGCCTGAGCGTGGACTATCACGAGCTTATCGACATCGAGCCCCTTGTATTCGGCGTTAGCTTCCAGATTCTTCAGAACCTTTAGAATGAACTTAGCCGCCTTCTGCGGATACCTTCCCGCATACCACTTGTGAAGCCCGTGCTTATGGGCAACCTTCTTCTTATACCTCTTGAACGGGATCGGTTTTCTCAGAGCTATAACGTCCTCTAATATCTTTTTAGCCTCCTCGATCTTCTTTCCTCTAAGCTCCCTGCAAATCTCTACGGCGTGCTTGAAGCTTATTGGCATCTCATAGCCCATAGCCTTTGCGGCTTTCGTCTCATCAGCCGGCTGATAGGAATACTTTATCCGAGCCATCCGACCACCTCTACTTCAGCGGAACGAACTTACTGCTCCTCGTAGCTCCGACACCCGGGCCAGAGTGCTTTTCGAATCTTCTCGTCGGAGCGAACTCGCCGAGGCGATGTCCTATCATCTCGGGCTTTATCTCAACTTTAACGAACTCCTTGCCGTTGTGGACGTAGATGGTTTTACCTACCATCTCCGGAAGAACTATCATATCCCTGCAATGCGTTCTCGCCCACCCCTTCTTCCTTAGCTTTCTTAGTAACTTCAGCTCCTGCTCAGTAAACCCCCTCTTTATCTTCCTCCTCTCCCTTGCAGGCAAAAGCTCCGCTATTTGCTCCAAACTCATCTTCTTCAGCTCTTCCAACGTGTAACCGCGATATCTGAACTCCTTCGGACGGGTTATCTTACTCTTCATAGCCATATGTATCACCTCCTAAACCGTTAGCATGAGACGAATAAATATATAAAGTTACTTCCTGATACCAGTTCTCCTCGCAGCGATGCTTCCAACCTTTCTGCCGGGAGGAGCGTTCCTGCTTGTGGTCTTAGGTCTACCGACGTGCTGATGCTTACCGCCGCCGAACGGGTGATCTACTGCGTTCATAGCAACTCCCCTTACGCGCGGCCACTTCGCAGCCTTGCTCTTCATCTTGTGATACTTCTTACCAGCTTTTACAAACGGCTTATCCGTTCTTCCCCCTCCGGCAACGACGCCTATGGTTGCCCTACACATAGGATCGAGCCACTTGAGCTTACCGGAAGGAAGCTGAACGAGAACTCTGTCTTCTTCATGCGCGACGAGTATCGCATAAGTTCCGCTGGCCCTCGCAAACTTACCGCCATCTCCCGGCTGATTTTCGATGTTGCATATCGGAGTTCCTTCGGGAATGTTCTTCAGATAGGTTGTGTTTCCTGGCTTGATCTCTACGTTTTCCCCAGCCTCTATTATATCACCGGTCCCCATTCCTTCCGTAGCGAGAACGTATGTTGTTCCGCCGTCGGGAAGCCTAACCAATGCAACCGGCCCATTTCTTGCCGGATCGTGCTCGATGTCTATCACTTCGGCTCTTATAACTTCGCCCGGCTTAAACCTTAGATGCTTTATCTCAGCTTTATACTTATGAGAGGGAGCCCTGTAGGTTGGTGTTCCCTTTCCACGGTTTTGGGAAATTATACGCTTACCCATTCACACCACCTCAGAACACACCCAATTTCGAAAGTATCTCCTCAGCCGAATACTCCGGCTTAAGCTTTATGTAAGCCTTCTTCTCCCCTTTTGGCGTTATCAGCGTGTTTACCTTCTCGACCTCAACGTTAAACAATCTCTCTATCTCCCTCTTTATATCCGGCTTTCTTGCCCTTATGTCGACTATAGCCGTTAGTATGTTCTTTTCAAGCAAGCTTACGGCTTTTTCGGTAACCAGAAAGCATTTTATCAGCATAGCCATCCCCTCAGATGCTCTATCGCGGATTTAGTCCAAACCGTCAATCTTCCGGCATGACAACCGGGGGCAAGCAGCTCTACGTTCAAATCCTTTGCGAGAACAACATCAACACCGGGCAGATTCTTCGCAGCCTTCATTACTCCTTCGTCTTTGCCGACAACTAAGAGCACGCTTTTCTTCTGCACATACCTTCTGCCTCTCCTCTTACCCTTGCCAGCCCTAACCCTTTTGGTGTCGGCAGATCTCTCAACGTCTGCATAAACGCCTATGGCTTTGAATACCTCAATTACCTCCTTCGTCTTCTTTAATGACTGCAGATCATCGACGACTATCTTCGGCAGTTCTCCTTCGAATATATGATTTCTCGCCTTAACCAATTCCGGATTGGCTGTAGCTGCTATAGCAGAGCGCAAAGCCTTTCGCATCTCCTTCTTATTTATTTTCTCCGCCCACTTCTTCTGCGGCTTAGGAGGATGAGCCTTCCTTCCGCCAACAGCTTGCGGAATTACAACGGCTCTGCTTCCGTGCTTGATTCTCGGCACTCTTGCATATCCGTATCCCGGTCCCCAGTTTTCCCATGCGTAGTCGAGTCCGGCTAACGGATTAGGCCCGTAAGGTTGTCTTCTGTGGCTTTGAATTGCAAGAACTGCCCTCTTGATTATGTCCGGACGGAACTCCTCCTCGAAGACTTCTGGAAGTTCTATTTCCTCAACGACTTCACCCTTCAAACTCAAAACCTTAGCGATCATCGCGATCACCTACCCTGCTTTGAAGATGTGCTGATGTAAAGGACATTTATACCCTCATAAACTACCTTCTTGGGCGGTCTTATCGCATCTCTCATCCTGATAAGCCTCTTAACCGGGCCGGGAACGCTACCGCTTACGAGCACGTAATCGCTTCTAATTACACCGTAATGGACGAATCCGCCCTTGGGTGTAATCTCTTCTCCGTTCTCACCTATCTTGATGATCCTCTTGTTGTATTCCGTTCTCTGGTGGAATCCCATCTGCCCGGCTTGCGGAACAGTCCATCTCACCCTTGCCGGAGTCCATGGGCCGAGGGTTCCGACTCTTCTATGCTTAGAGCTCCTCGCATGCTTCGCATCCAAAGTAATGACTCCCCATCTCTTCACGGGCCCCTGAAATCCTTTGCCCTTCGTTATTGCAATGACATCTATCAGCGCTCCCTCTTGGAAGACCTCCGATATCCTTACCTCCTTTCCAAGCTTCTCTATTGCGTAATCGAGCACAGCGTTGATATCTGATCCACCGACCTTCTGTTCCATTACGTCGGGAACCTTCTTAGGAACTCCGGTGATCTTGTAGGGCTGGGTGTATGTTATAACCCTGACTTCGGCTATGTCCTCGATTTCCCTTAACTTATCTACATCCGGCGTCTTCTTCGGCAAATTGATCCTTCTGCCGAGATATTCGTCGAGTTCGTTCGTCCAAACTTCTCCAGCTATCTGCAAGCCATAGGGGGTGTTCTTGTAAACCCTGATTCCCATAACCTTCAACGGCGGGCATTCGATCACTGTAACTGGCACGACAATTTCTTCCCCGTAAGTAGGAGAGTTCCTTCTGTCGTCTATCATGATAATGTGGGTCATTCCAGCCTTGTAGCCGGCGAAACCCAAGAGCTTAGGCTCTCCGTCGTAATCGGGCCAGGATCTAATTCTTGGAACGATACTGCTGGCTCTCTTTCTCGGACTGAACGCTAAAGATCCCCTCCTTGGTCTGCTATACTTCATCCAACCACCTCACCCAGTTCACTATCGCCAACGTAGCCAACACGGCTTCTTCCAATCTCACGGTCTCAACACCCTGCATGGGGATGGTATTCCAACATTTAGCATCAAGCCTTATACCAAGTCTTTTGGCTATCTCGAATACCCCCTCTTCGGGGCTTCCAAATATTAGCGTTAAAGGGCTTTTTAATGTTTGCCTCAGACTATCTAAGCTTACCACCTCGCACTTACGCGATGTGACGACTACGTTATCCCTCTTAAGCACATCCCTAAGCTCAACCTTTCTAACTCTGTATCCCCAATATTCATCAGGTTCAGCTTCTTCAACTACCAACGGCTTCTTCGAACAGACCCTGACGGTCACGCGGGCGCCCCTCTTAAGCTTCCTTTTGCTTTTGAGGGACGCCAGGGCGTCAACACCTATATCCACCCAGCACGTGCCGTCAGGAGCAACCCGTCTAACGACTCCCTCTCTAATCTCACCGACTTTTAAATGTTTCGGCTTATGGGAAGGAATTCGCAGAGGCGGAAGAACACCGGCATAACGCAGTGAAGGCTTTATCGGTATTAGATATTTGCGTAGGTATTGGGGGGTTTCCATGTATTCTAAGATATCCTTAATGAAGTCAGACTCATCGAGCTTTGGGTCGCGATAGATGAGGATTTCATCGACTCTGAAGATCGCACAAGCCCTTGCAATCATTCCGACTTTGAACGTCTTGATCTTCGGATCGTTCTCGTTGATTAACGCTGAAGACGGAATGGCTATTGAGAGCATCAAATCGACTGATCAAACCTTGTATAAAAACGATCCTCTTAAATTTACTGCAAAGATATCAGCTTTCCACCACTTTCAACTCTGAATCTCCCAAACTTTTGGCAAATATCGCTAAGCTGGCATTCGATATCAAATCTGAACGTGGTGTTGTCGAGAGTGCTTTCATCCTTCTGAATCGTAATCAGAACGTCGTAAAGATCTGTAATAATCGTATCCTTATCCTGCGCATTCAGATTCTTGAATCCGAACAAAGTTATTCCGTCAGGCATTAGGCTGTAAAGATCGATCAACCTCTTTAAAGCATTTCCATCGGATAGCCCGGCAATCAGATACATGAAATCGCAATCCAAAATTAAAACGCTATTGGGCTTGATCTTCAGTAAGAGGTCCCTAAGCCCCTCGAACTCCCTTCCCGCATCACCCTGCTTTATAAAGCCGAATAGATCTCCAAAGTCGCAGCTATCGTTAAGTCCTATTTTAATAATTTTTATTCGATCAAGTATCTTTGCCATTTCTGGATCCTTAAACATCAGATAGTTTGCTCTCCGTTTGAATTTGTAGTAATAACCTTCAGAATACAGAACGACATACACATCCTTTTTCTTTGAGAAATATGGAAGTATATATTGGAAAATTATTAAGTCTTTTACAACTGGGGAATCGTATATTATCCTCGTTCTTAAGTTTTCAACTTCGTTCATTATATCCTCAAATCGGACGTAGGTATCTCTCAATTCCATATGGTAATTTTGGGCGAATCCCGGATATAACCGTTTTGTTTTGTCTGTTTTTGTAAAATATTTTCCTTAAACAATAGATTTTAGCAAACAATTTTCTATCTTGAGCTTTCCATGTCTATTACAGCTGTTTCTAAACTGGCAGTCCACGCTAAAACAGAAGGTTGAATCATCGAATGACTGTTCATCCTTCCAGACGTGAATCACGACATCGTAAAGGTCTCCTATCAAGTTGATTTCGGGAGACGTGCAACAGGATGGTCTAAATCCGAACAGCGTTAAACCCTCTGGAAGTATGCTGAACATATCGATTAGACGCTTGAAAGCCTTTCTACCGATTGCAGTTAAGTAGTAAGCGACGCTGCCGTATAAAATCAGAACGTCGTTTGAGCCAATGTTCTCCAAATTCTTTATAAGTCCGTTGAATTCATCCTGAAGGTTTCCCTGCCTGACGAATCCGACAAGTTCACCAAATGCGCATTCATTCTTAAGACCGATCTTTATTACTTTCAGATTTTCAAAGGATCTTTCGAGCTCCGGCAACCTTTCAATAATACTGCAAACGTGCTTCTTGAACTTTATAGTAAAGGGCTTCGGAGTATAGAACCAGATACGTATCCTTATATCTCGAAAAGTGGGGTATGATATACTGTAAAACGATCAGATCCTTTACGATTTTTGAATCGTAAATTATTCTTGTCCTATACCCATCGAGCTTCGATATTACATCCTCAAGCTTTACGTAGCTGAGCATCTGATTCATCGATCCCGCAAAGACATCATCATTATTACAACAATTATTAAATCTCATGTTATGAGTTAGCACTAAGTAATATTTAAGGTTTTTGGTTAACAATTTAAATTTAATTTAAATTTTAATACAACTTTAATACAAAATTAAGAAAACCTCAACTTTCGCAGTTCGAAGGCTGTAGCCAAGTCAGATCTTTTTGACCATATATTCGAACTTCTTCCGATATCCGAATCTTCTGTAGTATTCCCTAACCCCTACACCGCTTATAACCGCAATCCTATCGTATTTCTCCTTTGCAATCTCTTCAGCCGTTTTAAGCAACTTCTCACCAAAACCTCTGTGCTGAAAAGCTTCAGGCTCTTTTTCACCCAAAGGAACGGCTTTACCGTAAACGTGCAGTTCCCTTATCAAAGCGCAATCTTCGAGAACTTTTATGAAAGGCTCGTGCGGAAATCTAAGTCTTATGAAACCTATTAGTGCATCGTAATCCGGAATCTCGAAGGAGATGAAATACTCAATACCTTTCGAAGCTTTATACCTTCTAATCACGAGCTCAGCTTTCTTCACGATGTCTTCGGTAACCTTAACTCCCAGACGTCTAAGCTTATGTCCGACCTCTCTGCATCTTATGCATCTGCATTCGTAACCGAGTTCCTTCATTCTCTCGTGAACCAACTGCCTGATGTTCCCCTTATCGAGCCCTATAGCCCTTCCAACCGGTATATCCCTCTGAATCCTCTGCACCCTAACCCATTCCGGTAGATATCTCTTCGCTTTAGCTATCAGCTCAACTACCTCTTCGGTCGTGTAAGGCTCGTATTCACCCCGCTTATACATTTCGTAAAGCTCTGTTCCCTCAACGACGAGAGTAGGATATATCTTCAGATAATCCGGCTTGAATCTCTCATCTTCGAACAGAATTTTGAACATCCTCAAATCTCTCTCGAAATTCGAACCCGGTAGTCCGGGCATTATGTGATATCCAACCTTGAAGGCGGAATCCCTAAGCAGTTGAGTCGCTTTAACGGTATCTTCAACGTCGTGTCCCCTCTTGATCTTCTCCAAAACGTCGTCATATACGCTCTGAACGCCCAACTCTACTTTCGTTCCCCCGTAGCGAAGCATCTCGATTATATGCTCCTCCTTTGCGTAATCGGGACGGGTTTCGAAAGTTATACCTATGCATCTTGCTTTTGCCCTCTCATTTTTTCTCTTAGCTTTCTCCAAGTCCGTTTCGATCTTAACCCTCTTCCTTCCGAAGACGTTTAGGGCATTGAATATTCCGAGCATGAACCACTCCTTGTAATTCTTAGCCCTCGCCGGAAAAGTTCCGCCCATCACTAT
>JALWBF010000057.1:0-8502 GCA_027016055.1 Archaeoglobaceae archaeon
AGCAGTTCGATCGCTATCAGCTTAAGTCCCGTCCTTTCTATCATGCTTCCAGACCTCCACCAACTCCTCCTTGAGGTTGTATATTAAATCGGCGAGCTCCGGTAGAAATCTGAATACTCCCAAAGATATCAGCACCAACGCTATCGTTGCGAGTATCTTGCATATAACATGATGCGCAATATAAAAGCTGTTTTCTCCGAACCATTCGTTTCCGTAAGCTACAACTACGAAGACGTTTCTCAATAAGTTTAAGATGTAAATCACCGGAACAGATACCATGAAAGCCTTAAGCCTTCTTCTAAAATCTGCTTTTACTCCAAGCGTTGCTCCGGCAAAAAGAGCCATGCTTTCTATGCCGGTGCAGGCTAAGATTATTTTTACGTATCTTCCGTTTAATCCTATTTTGTTGAAAGCTATCCTCTCAATTTTAAAACCGAGGATATTCCCAAGAGCTACGGTTTGATCGGCTACGATGCTTATTATTCCCCTGTTAAGCCATGGATCGATTGCGAATGGGAAATAAAAGAGGGCTGAAAGGGCAGAAAAAGCCGTAACATCTAAAAAAACGTCCAGATTCTTAGTTTTTAATATCGTCAATCCGATCATCGTGAACAAAACGAATGCGAGGATCATGATCGTAGTGTTGAAGTAATCCATAACTGCGATGTAATTCGGTATCTCGGTTAGCCAGTATATGCCGAATAGAATCCATCCGATGCAACCCAAAATCCTATTCTTGGTTGCGATGAAGATGAACATAAAAGCTACCGCTAAGAGGACTACGAACATGATTGAAAGCCTTAGCATCGATACTTAAGAATTCCTAAAGCTGAGATCTCCTGCTCTTATACTCCATAAACAGCATTTCGAGTCTGTCTATCTTCCTCTTTTTCATATCTTCGATCTTTAGCCTGTAAATTTCCTCAAACTTCTCGGAATTTATTATTGCAAGGTCTTCTCCGATCTCCATCTCAACCTCGCTCCTATCTATCACAGGAATTCCCCTCTCCTCAAATACGGACTTTGCAAGATGGGACATCTCGTTGCTCACGATTACGGCTTTTATCTTCTTATCGCATAGGTATTCGGCGGTCATCTTACCTCCGCCGCTCGAATCTTCGATATAAATGACATCGCCCTCGTTGATTCCGAAGGATTCCTCAAGCCTCTCGATCTCATCCTTCGTAAACTTCTTCAGAACCTTTATACTCTTCCACCCGCTGAATTCGAGAACCTTCATCTTCTTAAGAACTTCTATCCTATTTTTCAGTTCCTCTATCGTTCTATCCTTTTCCCTAAGCTCCTTCCTTAGCTCTCTAAGCTCGTGCTCGAGGGTTTTTATGTAGTTCTCCCTTCTAACCCTCTCATGTTCCTCCTTCGATAGGGCAACTATCTTTGCCCTCAGCCTTTCTATTTCTTCTCTTAAACTCTTAATTTCCTTTCTGAGCAATTTGTTTTCCTCTTCAAGCTCTCTGATTACTCTATCCTTCTTTATCAAATCCTCTCTCAGAGCTTTAACCTCATCTATCTGCTGAGGCTGTTCTACTTCCTTCTTCTCCCTACTTTCCTCCCCGGCTATTATATCCTTAAGAGGTGTTCCCCTGATGATCTCAGCCTTCACTGCATCGACATCCATTCCCATCGGTATCCTCTTTTCTACGTTCTTAAGCTTGTTCTTGTAAGAATTATAGGCATCCATAGCCGCGGCTATAGCATCCCTCTCGTGATCGTTTAGAAAAGCAAATTTTGCCGTTAAATTCCTCTTCCTTTCAACGCTCATGTCCTCCTTCGGCGTATGCAGAACGGCTTGGAACGATGCTCTGAGCTTCAAAACGAATTCCGGCGGATTGCTTTTGTCCGTAGCGATAACTACAGGTTTGCCCAAAGATGTTATGAACTCTATAACTTCCGAAGGATTCCAACCCTTCTTACTTCTAACGCCCAATATGTTTCCGTTCAAATCCAAAACCGCTACGGCTGTAGTCGTCCCCGGATCAACTCCAACAATTACGTGCGGCTTCGATTTCCTGAGCGGGATGAATTCGATCTTGTCCTTCTCGACAGCGGAAACCTTAACCTGAACGTCCCTCGTTTTGAACGAATTTATCGGAAGCTTCTCCTTCGGAGCGTTAACTATCAGTGTTCCCCTCGAAATCCCTCCATAAGCTTCCCTAACTTCCTCAACGTATTCCAGCCCGAGTTCATCGAGCTTCTCCTTGATCTCCTTAAATACTCTCCTGACGGCATCATGCACCTTTCTTCTATACTTATTCTGCCTCCATCCGCCCTTCCCCAAGCTTCTGTTCCTCGAAACCGTAATTATCGTCTTGTCTATGAAAACGGATACCTCCTCACCAACACCAAGCTTGGCAAGGTATGCGCATGCCTTAGCTTCATCCATCGGACTCCTTATGTTTATCCTCAAACCATACCTCTTAGCCAAGCTCGGCAAGGAGCCGGAATTGAATCCGGAAACCTGAACGAGTTTTGTGGTTGAAGGTATTTGCCTAAGGAAGGCTACAAGCTCTTCCTTAGACTTGAAAAGTTCGTAGATGTTATCGACGGATACTATCGAAGGCTTAAACTCCCTGATCATTCTGAAGAGCTTGCTCCTCGAAACACCAAACTTCTCGATTTCGGAATCATCATCTATTATGAAAACGGCGTATCTCGGCTTTATCTTTCCCTGAAGCGATCCCTTGATTATATCCACACCGAATATGCAGGTCATTCCCCCTTTATGTATTTAAGAACGCTATTAATATCCTTTTCTATGCGGTAAGTCCTTTTGAAATAATTTATGACGTTTTCAACATCCCTCTTCAGAATCTCATCCGCGACTTTCCTTTCTTCATCCGTCTCAACTTCGTTCAGATCTATGTGCTGTGGAAAGTCTATATACCACACACCTTCAGGATTTACGAGGATGTTGTATTGGCTTAGATCCCCGTGAATTACGCCCAAAGAATACATCGTTTTCACGTCTTCGATTATCATTTCGAGAACATCCTTGGGATTCTCAAGCCTGACTCTGAACAGCTCTTTGGCATCTATCAGCTCCATTAAAACGGCGTTACCTTCCCAATCATACGGCTTGGGAACGCTCACGTAGCCGTAGAGCCTTTTCAAAGCCTTAAATTCGTTCTTCGCCGATCTGACCATTAAAACTGTAAAGTGCAGAGTTCCGTAATCTCTTTTCTCCTTAACCTTCTTGAAGCTCGAATATCCGACCTTGTGGAATTTCAGGACGCACTCACCGTATTTTTCCGAATAACAGTTGAATATTATGCTCTCCTTACCCTCACCCATCCTCTTGCCGAGCATCGAAACCTTGTCGCTCCTTACAAGTCTCCAGAGCGAGTATAGCGATAAACCTAAATAAGTGAATGCGCTGCCCAGATATTCGGTGTATTTGTTCTCCACCAAGTTTTCATCCTTTAAAGCCTTCAGAATGGTCTCCATCTTCTCGGGATTAATTTGAGCCGTCTTTGCGATAACCTCAGCCGGAACGTATTTGTAATCCCACATATTCTTAAATATCGCATCCAGCACCTTCCACTTTAGCTTGCTCATACTCCTAAACTTTTCAGCGAAGTCTACCATCCGACGGTTTTCTATCTACCCTGTTTAGAAATATTTCGTAGGATTTTGATGACATCATCCCTACTAATTCCTTCGATTAAGATCGTCTTCTGCGTTGAGGTTTGACCTTTCACGATTTTAACATTCCTTCCGAACACATTTTTAAGGAATCTGATTAGCTCGGCGTTAGCTTTTCCGCCTCTGGGCGGGCTACTGACTTTAACTTCGATACTTTTCCTCCATTTGTTGTATCCGACGATTTCAGTCTTCTTAGCGTTCGGTGAGACCGTAAGGTCAATAAGAACACCTTTTTCTGATTCCCTCACGGCGTCATCCATAACTTGGCATATCCCTCGAAACAATATATCGATTACCAAAATCCTTATATCTCCTAACGATTAATCTAAAATGAAGCCCCGTAGGGTAGTGGTCAATCCTGCGGGACTCTGGATCCCGCGACCCCGGTTCGAATCCGGGCGGGGCTATGCTTATGCTTGTTTATGACCTGAATCGAAAAACCGTGTTTAACCTCGATCTTTTTATTCTCTTTAACTTCCCTATAGCTACGATTGTTGCTACCAAAAATATAACGTATTTATATTATTACACAACATACATTTGACTTTTCTTTATCTTTTCAATATATTTAATTCTTTCTATAAGGGATGGATGAAAATAATCAAGAATACCAGCATTCCAAACTTTGTATATTTTATACATCAATGATGAGCTAGAGCTAGAGTCTTTCTCTTTCTGATTTTGTTTTACGTTCTCGAGAATTCCGTTAAGGAGATTAATTACTGCATCTGGATTAGTATTTCTGGCAGCAAATTCGTCAGCTAAAAATTCATGCACAGAAAATCCTGCAATAGCTGGTAATACTCCTTTTCCACCGAAGAATGTGATTGTAGAAAGGACACTTAAGAGATTCTTAACTCTAGTATTGTGTTTGAGGTGGTAAATCTCATGATAAATAGCGGCTGCAATTTCTTCTTTAGTATGACATATGTTAAGTAGTCCTCTTGTCAGTATAATTTTATGCCTTATCCTAATAAATCCATTAGATTCAGATCGTGCATCTGGTAATTCTTCGTCTGTTAGATAAACTGATACATTTTTTATCTTAGCTTTATTACAAGCTTCATCAACGATATTTAATATCCAATCTGGCGGATTTTCTTTGCAAACATCTTTATCTTTTCTTAATAATAATATTGGTAAAATAGAAATTAGTGTAAGTAATATTATTGGTAGCAATACGAAGCATGAGTAAATATATAATAACAATTTATTAGAATATTTTATGTAATTACTAAAAAGTATCCAATACTTATTAGAGTTTAATCCGAATAACCAAAATATATCTGGAATTCTGTCAAATTGAAACCCAAATGCGTAGAGTATAATTTTTAGTGAATGAAATACAAAAGAGAAAAGGATAGTAGTGGAAATCACCCACATGCACAAAAGACAAATGGACAATATCTTTACTTCCTTTTTGTTTGGTATTATCAATGGTCTAATAACACCTTTATTAAATGTAGATAGCAGTTGGATAACCTTTGGCAGTATAAATATCGAGAGTAAAATGGATGTTACGGGAGGAATAACAACAATTACTATTGCCATTGCAAGAGTTTTATAGAAATTGGCTATAAAGGTAGGTAACGATAGAGGCGGCAGTAGCGAACTGAAATTTATCATCATCCAATAATAAATAACGAGATTCATGTGTGTCAATATACCAAGGAAAAAGCAAATAAGTCGTAAATCATGATAACTAGACATTTCATAATTTTTTGATATATTTATATATAAGTTGGCTAATAATAATATTATTATAAGATAAATTGGTATTATATATGAAGAAAGGAGAAACGTTTTCACTAATTCGTTACATCGACTAATTTTATTTATATCTAAATATATACCTAATAAAATACAAATCATAATAACTAATGTAAAAATTAATATAAAGTGCGAAATATTCCCTTTAGTACTTAAAGATTTATATTTAAAGTTACATAACCTAAATGCATCAGTGATACTAAATCTGCTAACACTCCATGAAAGTAGGATCAGTAAGAAAAGAGTCATTATTGCAACTCCACAAAATAACAAATCTTGGTGGGAGTATATTGAGATAAATATAAAACCATTAATTATAATTAAAATTAGTGTTGGATTAACATCTCCAATATCCCTTATAACATAACATCCTTTATTTTTATCTATATTGATAAATATAATATTTCTCCATAGGTAACCAATTAATCTTGGTTTTATAATAATATACTTATTATCATTCTGCTTGATTAACTTTAGGTTATTTTCTATTACATACTTTTTTATACATTCTTCTAAATCCTTCTTAAAATTTACGTATATTTCTATTTTATTTTCAAATATTTTCATACTGAATCTTTATATTCTTTTTCTGATTTGATTATTATTATTCTTTTAGTTTTATTTCCTTCTATAATAGCCAATTTTTCTCCTTCATTCCAACCTTTTTTATCAATTATATATTTTGGTATAGTCATTCTGTATGAATTGCCTCTTATGCTAATTTTAACAATGGTATCCGTTAGAATTTCTTTACACTCATATTCTTGTAAGTCTTTAAATTCTTTATCTGTAAACGTATTGCATCTAGGTATTATTTTAACAATTATGTGACCTAAATCTGTAATACCAAAAAGTGCACCATACCCTTCTTTGATGTTATAGGCTTTAACTAGTTCTTTTGGTAGTGTGATTTCGTAACTGTCTCTTCTTTTTCCTAATTTTACACTGGGTGTTCTAGGTGTTCCTATTATCCGAGCTAAGTGAAAGTAATCATCAGTCATTAGCTTAACATTAACTACAACATCTTAATAAAGCTTTATATCACCTTAAACATCTTTAAATTAGGATAAACGATTTTTCTCAAAAATTAACCTTGGACAACGGTTTATAAATGGATTAAACCGTATTTAGCGGTTTAGAACGGCATAGCACCGCTTAAAACTTTTATTTGTAAGTAAAATAGTAAAATTTTTATTTTTTGTCGTGCAATCATATTACAAAGAGGTGATGTAAGCATGAAAAGAAAAGAGGTAGATAGGAAGATCAAGATTGGAATGATGTCTCCATGGAACACAAATTGCGGAGTATCAATTCATGCCGAGCTGGTAGGGCGAGAATGGATAAAAATGGGGCATGATCTAACTGTTTTTGCACCGGACGAAAGTTATTGGGGAAAACCGCTAACGCATCCAGACGAGCCTTTCGTGAAGCGATGCTACGTCTTGAACAGAGGATTCATCGGCGTACCAGATGAGAGACTCGAGAAGTTTTTCAAGAAAAATGAAATTTTAAAGTTTGAAGGAAATGCTTTTGTCGTTCAAAACCTAGAACTTATGCCCATTTTTGGATTGAGAGATATCTGGGACAAAATAAACTGTAACAAGAGATTGCTAGTTATTCACGAGGGGTCACCACCGATGTTTCCAGAATTTTACGAGCTCGAGTTCGATAAAATTATTTGCTTCGATAAGAGGTATGTGGACTTATTCAGCAAATACTTCCCCAGAAAAAAAATTAGGAACATCCCATATCCTTGCCATAAGTGGAAACCGGGAAGCAAAGAACAGGCTAGGAGAAAATTAAAGAAGAAGTTAAAATTGGAGTCCAACTTAGATTTGCCTATCGATGATAAAACAAAAATAGTCTTTACATTTGGCATTAATGTTAAGACCCATATGGCAGTTCTCAAAGTCCTAGACCAGATCAATAATCGAAAATACCGCCTGCTATTCCTAGCATTGCCAACCGAAATCCCAGTCGATGATGCACTGAAGCGCTACTTGGAAGAAAGGTTTAAGTTCCTGAAAGTCCTGCCACAACAGGCTCTATCTTTTGAACAGCTATACGAATATCTTCACGCCGCTGATCTACTGATACTACATAAAGGTCGGACGGGCAATA
This sequence comes from Archaeoglobaceae archaeon, assembly GCA_027016055.1. Classification (GTDB taxonomy): domain Archaea; phylum Halobacteriota; class Archaeoglobi; order Archaeoglobales; family Archaeoglobaceae; genus WAKM01. The sequence continues at coordinate 7,552 of JALWBF010000057.1, forward strand.
TAGTTGTCTCAAGCACGGTCTATCTGTGCTTGGGCTCCGGCTGTCCGATCGCTATTCGTGAGAGTAAATTCACCGAAGATCTCGGTAAAGAGGTCATTATATATAGAGATCATGAGGAGCTAAAACAGAAAATCATAGAGCTTTTCGAAGATGATGGAACATTACTGTCTGAGTTGCACAAAGCTATAAAGAGGAAGATAAAGAAGCATGATGCCCGGAAAGTTGCCAGAGAATTTATAAAAATTATGAAATAAGATCTTTAAAGAGCTCAACATATTTCCTTGCAATTTTTTCAGCAGAGCGTTTTTCAACAAACTCCTTTGCTTTGTTTAATATCTTAACTTTCTCACTTTCATTTTCAAGAATTTTTGATAATATTCTCCCCAGATCCGCTTCATCGTTATACCTAATAATAGCATCCCCAAACGGGTAAAAGTAGTCCGAATTTCTTGGAGCGAGAATGGGTCTACCCGTACCTATTAACTGGAAAGCTGTACTCGAAACAACTGCACCTTTACTTCCAGGTTTATGAAGAACTATAACGTCAGAAGCAAAGGCATATTTATCCAATTTCTCCCATGTCAAGTTATCCTCAACTCGAACAATGCATTGCTTTAAATTATTCACCTTACTCTTACTATTGCAAAGAATTAAGAAGATTACATCGGAGTTAACATCATTGGGTAAAATCGGTTTATATCCCCTCTGGGCAAAGATTAGGACAATTTTTTTATCTATAGGTAACCCTAGCTCTTTTCTTGCCATTATTTGGTTCCCCTCTCGCCAAGGAGCACAAGGGAATGGAATATAATACGCATTCTCATATACCTTTTTTATAAATTTCTGCCTCTCGTCAAAGTAAACTACTGCATCCCACTCTATTTGATAAAACCATGGTTCCTCAGGTAAATGATTTTCATGCAATATATGAATTAAAATTTTAGTTTTTTT
>JALWBF010000057.1:8512-10224 GCA_027016055.1 Archaeoglobaceae archaeon
CTTTAAAACTGGATAAATAAGACGAAGTTTGTCATAAGGAATCATTCTAAGATCTTGCACGATGAAAACATCATATTTCCTTGTAATTATAGGAATCGGGTTTAGATAGTTTGTATTTGTCGAAGTGCCAAAACACCTGTAAACATAGTTCTCATCCTCACTTTTCGTTAGGCATTCTCCATGATAATCTTCCTTTATGAATGTGAAAACGCTTAAGTTGCAACCGATTTTGATCCATTCTCGCCCTATTAACTCCGCATGAATTGATACTCCAGAATCTGTATTCCAAGCAGCCATCATACCGATATCCATAACAACACTTCAGACACTAAGTGCACTTAAAATTTCAGATAGATCGGCATAGGACACTCCGATAACTCTATCATCAGTAGGTAATCATCTAATACAACAGCCCCACTAGAGAAAACGATGATACCTTCGTAAAATTCCTTCGGCTCAAGAATTGATCTTTTAACTTTTTTGCAATGATTTTTGGATTCATTGTCAAGATAGAAGATTAAAATATAATATTATCTATGGAATAAAAAATTTTGTTAATAAATAATTGAAAGTTAAAAATAAACATAAGGTGAATTTGCACAGAAAAGCTTTCGAAAGGCTGAGTTACTTTTCCCTAAGATTCTATAACAAATCCCCTACAAACTGCAATTCAGATCAACTCTTTGCTGGATGAAGTCCTCCGCTTTATTATACAATAATTTTGCTACTATATAAACATAATATCTTGGACAGACCCCACCATAAACTTAACAAATTCTTTAATAAACTAAATTTGTTCAAAAATCAAGGTGTTTTGATTATGGTGTCGATACTTATCTTGGCTTGGAATTCCCAGCATTTCCATTCCGCCGTAGAAGAATTAAGAATGAAGTATCCAAATTTTAAGATAACGATAAGAGACGTTCAAAGCTTAAACAAAACTAATCAGTTACCAGATCTATCGCAATACGACGCTATTATAGTAAATCAGATGGGGAGAGGTGATTGGGAAAAGGAAATCACCAAACACGTTGAAGATAAAATATTCATCGCATTCAAATCAAGCGTTGACGAATATTCGAATATTCCGAAGGAAGACTACGAAACTTTAAACCGATATCTGGCTTACGATGGCATCGAAAATCTTAAGAATTTTGTCAAATTCGTTCTGCGGTATTTCGATGAGAATATAGAAGTCGAAAAGCCGAAGCAGATGCCTTGGAACGGAATATACCATCCAAAGGGCGGATTTTTTGAAGATGTTAAGAAATACTTAAAATGGTATTATTTAAGTCATCACGATCTCGTCGGCTTACTGTTTTACAGGGCAAGGTATCTGTTCAAAAATACCGCTCACATCGATATGTTAATAAACGAACTCGAAAAGCGGAACATAGGGGTGATTCCAGTATTCACGATGACCTTTCCAGATAAAGATGTAGGAATGCCCGGTGTTGAAGAAGCGATAAAAAGGTATTTCTTTGTTGATGGTAAACCCGTAATTTCCCTCATGCTTTGGGGTTTATACTTTAGAGTTAGCAGAGATATCGAGCTTTTAAGGCAGTTGGATGTGCCGATTCTCAACATTATAGAAATTTATGGAAATAGTCCCGAGGAGTGGAAAAACAATCCACAAGGATTGAACATTGCAACTGTATCAATGGCAGTTGCGTTACCGGAGTATAACGGGGTGATAAATCCCACTGTATTTT
>JALWBF010000057.1:10234-12566 GCA_027016055.1 Archaeoglobaceae archaeon
TCTTAAATCGGTTCCAATTGAAGAGAGAATTAAAAGGATTGCCGAGCAAGCTGAGAGGTGGCTTAGGCTCAGAAAGATGGATAATTTTGACAAGAGAGTGGCAATAGTTCTGCACATTTCGGACATTGGAAATACCGAAGCGAATATAGGAACCGCTCTGGGATTGGATTCATTCGAAAGCGTTGTTGAGATCTTGAAGGCTATGAAGGAAAGGGGATACGATGTCAGGAACATTCCAAGGAACGGTAGGGAGTTGGCAAGAATGTTCTTAGAGCGGAGGCAAATATGGGAGGGAGCTTGGAATTACAACCCGAATTACGCTTATACTATCGATAGACGAACTTATTCAAAATGGTTCGAGGAACTTCCCGATGAGGTTAGAGAAGATATGCTAAATACTTGGGGGGAATTTGAAGACCTTGGAATACCGGGGATATCTTTTGGAAAGGTTTTTGTGACAATTCAACCGCCTAGAGCTAAAACGTTCGATCCTGAAGAATTTCACAAGCTCATACACGATCCTACATTGCCCATTCCGCACTATTATTATGCGTTCTACAGATTTATAAACGAGAACTTTGATGCGGTTATTCACTTAGGGAAGCACGGAAGCGTTGAATGGTTGCCCGGTAAAAGCGTCGGATTGTCTGATCAATGTTACCCAGATGTATGCTTGCGTAGCATCCCGAATATTTACATTTACATAGTCAACAACCCAGCAGAGGGCACTCAGGCTAAGAGAAGGGGATACGCGACGATAATTGACCATCTACCGCCCCCAATGAAATCGTCAAATCGCTATGAAGAACTTGAAATAGCCTTGAAGGAGTATTTCAAAGCCAAGGAGAAAGGATTGAGCGATCAGTGCGATGTTGCTCGAAAACGGATTATTGAGCTTGCAAGGAACCATAATTTTGAAATTAACGAAGAAAACTTTGATGAGCTGGCACTAAAATTACATTCGAAGATCTTGGAACAGAACGAATCGCTTTACAACTACGGTCTGCATGTGTTAGGTAGGGTCGACAGATCGACCATGGATGAGTTTATAAATGCGATAGCTAAGCCTGAAAAAATTGTTCTGAAAAAACTTGGGATTGACTATACCGAGGTTTTAAAGAATCCATCAAAGAAGTTTAACGGTTATACGCTCGGTGAGATTCTTAGAATGATTAAAAAAGGAGAGTATCCAGAGTTTTTAAAAGAAGCCGTTGAAAAAGCAAGAGATGAAATCGAAGAAATGCGTAGGGAAGTTAGAAATCGACTTGAAAGCATTAGGGAGATTGAAAATCTACTCAAAGCATTAGAGGGTAAATTCATCGAGCCGTCAGCATCCGGAGACATAACGAGGGGTAGGATTGAAGCTATACCGACAGGATTTAACTTCTATTCCGTTGATCCCCGCGCAATCCCGTCAAAGACAGCGTGGGAAATTGGAAAGAAACTTGCGGATCAACTGATTCAAAAGCTGATTGAAGAGGAGGGAAAAATTCCAGAAACGATTGCTTTCATTGAGTGGAGCAGTGATCCAATGAATACCAATGGTGAGCAGATTGCTGAAATCCTTTACCTCTTAGGAGTTGAGCCCGTTTGGGATGGAGACAGAGTTGTAGGGCTTAGGATAATCCCGCTTGAGGAGCTGAAGCGTCCGAGGATTGATGTCGTAGTTAGAATCAGTGGGTTGTTTAGGGATACGTTCATGAATCTGGTTGAGCTGATAGATGAGGCTGTCGTAAAGGTTGCGAGCTTGGATGAACCCTTGGAGATGAACTACGTCAGAAAACACTTCTTGGAAGGCTTGAGGCATAGGATCTTCGGTGATAAGCCGGGAAGCTACGGTGCTGGAGTTAATCACGCGATAAATTCTTCTCACTGGCAAGATGAGAATGAGTTGGCTGAAATTTACATAAACTGGGGTTGCTATGCTTACGGAAAGGAAGTTTTCGGAGTTAGAGCTGAGGATGAGTTCAAGCTCGGCTTAAAAAATGTTGGAGCAGTCGTAAGAAATCATTACACCGATGAATGGGATATCTTGGATGATGACTGTCCATACGCTTTTCAGGGTGGCTTGGCGTTAACAGTAGAAAAGTTGACAAGAAGAAAGCCGAAGGTTCTGATGGGTGATACGAGGAATCCGGAATTTGCAAGGATCGTCGATGGTAGAGAGGAGATAGAAAGGGTAGTTAGGAAAACTCTGCTAAATCCGAATTGGGTTGAAGGGATGAAGAGGCATGGCTATAAGGGTGCTGGAGATATCATGAAGAGAGTTGTAAACCTCTTTGGCTGGCAGGTAACGGCTAAGGTTGTGGATGATTGGATATTCGATGAGATA
>JALWBF010000058.1:0-342 GCA_027016055.1 Archaeoglobaceae archaeon
GTTTATGTCTATCTCCTTCATCATCTTCTTAAGCTCCCTCGGAACCCTCACGCTAATTACATCCATGTATTACCTTAGTGTATTACAATATTTAAATATTTCAGAAAGCCATATCGTCATTCTGTAACCCTTCTCACATCAAGCCTGTCGAAATCACTATCGAACGAATATATCTCCCCCACACTGTTTTTCTTCATTATCACGTAAGCTATAGCATCGCTCAATCCAACATCTTTCTCCTTAGCTATCTCCAGAGCCTTTAAACAATCTTTCTTCGTAACGTCAAACACCTTCACGTTTCCAGCTAATAGAAGAAACTCTTCGACCTTCAGAGCCTCGTGA
>JALWBF010000058.1:352-12555 GCA_027016055.1 Archaeoglobaceae archaeon
GCCTCGTGAAGAGGTAAATAACTTTCCAACAGATTTGCTATCTCAGCTATCTGAACGACAGTTATACCGACTTCCTCGCCATCGTTGATCCTTTTCACGATCTTTTTGGCTGACTCCTTTATTTTCATTTCATGGGGCTTAAGCTCTCTTCTCGGCCTTATAAAGGTGTGAACGAAAACGCTCGCATCAACGAGCCTCAAGCAGTTCCATCCTCACAGATCTCCAGTCGGATAGATCGGATTTAATATCAACCTCAATCTTAGCGAAGAATTCCGTTAGATCCGCTAACTTATACGGTTTTATTATGATTGTATCGTTCTCAATCTTTAAGACGACCTTCCCTTTTTTAGCATACTTCTCTCCATTCCTTCGGCAATACCAACCACCCTGTTTATCCAAATCTTTAATTTTCCATATCGGATGCCATAGTGAGGAATTACTTAACCGTCACCACCTCAGCTTCCAAGGAGTCGGATGCAGAGTTCTTTCATCAGCCAACGGCTTCCACCACCACTCGTTCTTTAGATACCATTCCACCGTTTCCCTTATTCCTTCCTCAAAGCTATGCTCCGGTTTCCAACCCAATTCTTCCCTAATCTTCGTAGAATCCAAGCTGTATCTTAGATCGTGTCCCGGTCTATCTTCAACGAACTCGATTAAGCTTTCATCCTTGCCCATGAGGTTGAGAATAGTTTTCACGACCTCCAGATTCGTCTTCTCCTCTCCGCTTGATATGTTGTATATCTCCCCCTTTTCCCCTTCCCTCATTACCAAATCCACCGCTTCGCAGTGATCCAAAACGTATATCCAGTCTCTAACGTTTTTGCCGGTTCCGTAAATCGGCACCTTTAGATTCATCGAAGCCCTTATGATAGTCTTAGGAATCAGCTTCTCCGGAAACTGGTAAGGTCCGTAGTTATTCGTGCACCTCGTTATCGATGCGTTTATTCCGTAAGTCCTAACGTAAGCCAAAACGAACATATCGGCAGCAGCCTTACTCGCCGAATACGGTGATGAAGGCTTCAACCTATCTTCTTCCTTAAATGAACCCTCCAAAATATCGCCATATACTTCATCGGTCGATATGTGAACCAACCTAACATTAGGATTGTTCTTCCTTATGGCTTCCAAAATCGTGAACACTCCAATAACGTTGCTCTGCAGGAAGGAATAAGGGTTAGATATACTTCTGTCAACGTGCGTTTCGGCTGCGAAGTTGACTATCGCATCCACATCCTTTACTAGCTCAGCCATAAGCTCGTAATCTGAGATGTCACCCTTGATAAACGTATACCTTTCATCGTCTTCAAGATCTCTCAAGTTTGCAGGATTCGATCCGTATTTCATTGCATCTAAATTGATAACTTCAACGTCAGAATACTTATCGAGGAGATATCTGACGAAGTTGCTTCCTATAAACCCCAAACCTCCCGTAACCAGCACTTTCATGATATCACAACACTATGTTTGAGTTATCCCCCACTACGAATCTACAGCCTTTTGGCTTTGAATCTGCTTCAACTATTTTAACGTTTCTACCGATCAGACTCTCGACGATTCTTCCAGCGTTCCTAATAATGCTACCGTCCATGATAACCGAGTCTTCGATTTCTGTTCCCTCGATTACACAGTTGTTGCCTATGGATGTGTATGGGCCTATGTATGCGTTAACGATCTGCGAATTTCTACCGATTACACAAGGCCCTTTAACAACGGAATCCTTTATCATTGCTCCCTTCTCAATCACCACTCTTCCGATAATCCTCGAATTCTCCAGTTTACCCTCATTCCTCGGTTCTATGTCATCTAAAACTAATCTATTTGCCTCCAATATGTCTTCAGGCTTGCCAGTGTCTTTCCACCATCCCGTAACGATTGACGCTTCAACTCTATAACCGTTATCTATAAGCCATTGGATTGCATCCGTAATCTCAAGCTCGTTCCTCCACGAAGGCTTTATATTCTTGCATGCTTCGATTATGATGGGTTTAAAGAAGTAAACTCCAACCAAAGCGTAATTGGACGGCGGAACCTTCGGCTTCTCAATAAGTCTCTTGACCCTACCTTTTTCATCCAATTCAGCAACTCCAAATCGCTGAGGTTCATCCACCTGAGTAAGCAGAATCAATGCATCCGGATTTAGCTCTCTAAATCTATCAGCGTGTTCAACAATACCATCCCTTAGAATGTTGTCACCAAGATACATTACGAATTCTTCATCATCCAAAAACTCTTCCGCTACAAGTATCGCATGGGCTAAGCCCAACGGCTCCCCCTGATAGATAAACTCTATATCCGCATCCCAGTCCACAGATCTCACAGTTTCAATAACCTGCTCCTTATTCGGTCCAACTATTATGCCTATATCCCTCACCCCAGCTTCTATTACATCTTCTATGGCGTAAAACAATACGGGCTTGTTCGCTACCGGAATCAACTGTTTTTGCTGTGAATACGTAAGCGGTCTTAAACGGGTCCCATGCCCCCCAGAAAGTATCAATGCCTTCATAATATGATGTCACTAAAAAAGGTTTTAATAATTACTCAAGCCTTATAGGCTTTATAATGGTCAAAATACTCGTAGCTCCAGCGGAGTTTTCCTTTCGCGCTGGAAATTACCATGTAACCTACAACTTAGTGAAAAGAATTAAGGCAAGATTCTGCATTCTCGCAGGTAGAATACACGAATCCGCAAAGAGAGAATTGAAAAATCAGGAAATTCACGAATTAAACACATCGTTACTCCTTTATCCTCTGAAGATTCTGATTCACGGTAGAAAGTTCGTCAAAAGGTATGATATAATCCACCACATGTCCCCTTTCGCAATAGGTAAGGATTTTAACTTATTAGCCCTTGCTACGGATGATAAGCCGTTCGTAATCGGTCCTATAGAGATTCCTCACAAATTTTTTGAGGACGAATTCGAATTTCTAAGAATTCCTGTCTTTGCCAAGCTGTTTAAGGACAGCAGAGTCAGACAAAAACTTTCCATGGAGACTCTCGAGAGGTGCGATATTGCGGTAGCTGTTAACAATCAGACTAAAAAAATTCTGACAAACTTTGTCGATAAGGATAAGATTGAAGTTATACCAATTGGGGTCAACACAGAAACTTTCGGGTATAATCCCATACCACACAATCACGACATTCTATCGGTAGGCGTTCACATTAAAAGAAAGGGGTTTGAATATTTAATTGAAGCATTGTCTATTGTAATTAGAGAACTTCCCAATGTAAGACTTCATTTAACGAGTATAGGTCCAAGAACGGAACATCTTAAAAAGCTTGTAAGAAAGCTTAACCTCAATAAAAATGTGATCTTTTGGGGTAGAGTGGATGATAAAAAACTTTTAGAACTCTACAAAATATGCAGAATTTTCGTTCATCCTTCTTTAAGTGAGGGTTTTTGTCATACAACTTTAGAAGCGATGTCCACTGGAAGACCAGTCGTAAGCACAAAAACGGTTGGAAGTGAAATGGTTGAACACGGTAAAACGGGATTAATAGTTCCCCCAGCAGATTCCGAAGCTTTGGCAGAGGCTATATTGAAATTATTGTCGGATTATGATTTAGCATATAAAATGGGAAAAAGGGCGAGAGAAGTTGTTGAAAAGAGATACGACTGGAACATTGTTGCAAAAAGATATTATAACAATATTTATCTTAAATTAATCAATTTTTAAAGAAGAATTTATTTATATTAATAACAACATTCATTATCTTCAGAATATAATATTATATATAGAGAAAAATATGGGAAATTTTGATAGCTATTTGCAATATATAACACCACCAAAAATTTAAATTTCATGGATCGTGCAAAATGCAGTTAACATGCCTAAGGTTATGATTATTGGCTTAGATGGTGCTGATTTAGATATAATTTTAAAAGCAAAGAACGAACTAACAAATCTGTATAACTTGATAAAGAGAAGTAGCTACGGATATCTAAGAAGCACTGTTCCCCCAATAACAGTTCCAGCATGGATTTCGATGTTCACGGGTAAAAATCCAACGAAGATCGGAACTTTAAGCTTTAGAAAAATAGTTAAGACGGAAAACGGTTATACTTCAATTGTTGCGAGACCTACATGGCGCGGTGAAATGATCTGGGACTATTTAAGTTTACACGGATACAGAGTAGCTGTAATAAATGTTCCCGGAACATATCCAGCATGGAAAGTCAATGGAATCATGATAAGCGGATTCCCATCACCAAAGATTTCGACGTATCCCCCAGATCTCGCAAATAAATTACCGAGTGATTACGTAGACACAGATGTAGCCAACGTTTCGAAGAAGCTTGAACTGATAAAACAGCAGACTGATAAGCTCGTAGATTTAATTCTGCTCTTAGCTGAAAAAAAATTTGATTTGATCGTTTGCGTATTTCGTATAGTTGATGTATTTCTTCATCACGTTTCAAATTTAGAAGATTTAATAGAAGCATATAAATGTATAGATAAAAATATTGATAATATTATAAATTTAATTGAAAGTTATTACGATTATTTGTTTATAGTCAGCGATCACGGTTCACAGGAGGTTAGGCTAAAGTTCTATCCAAACGTTTGGCTTAACAAAGAAGGATATCTACATTTTAAAAGAAAAATATCAAAAAAGGAAAAGATTATGTATAGGATTGCGGAGTTCTTGGCAAGCAAGGGATTAAAAAGTGTTGTATGGTCAATATTTTACTATCTCCAAAAGTGTGGGTCAAAATCGGTGAGAACTTCAATAGCCGCTAAGGATATCCTAGATAATATCGATTGGAGTAAAACCTCCGCTTTTGCTTTTGGTTTATCCGGAGTGGACAGCTTTGAACTGTGGATAGTTGATAAAAATAAAAAGAATGAAATACTAAAGAAGATCGAGGCTGTAAAGGATAATGACGGAAAGAAAATCGTCAAGAATGTTTTTAGAATAGATGAGCTTTACGATAATTGTCCAAAGGATTTCCCGGATTACATTGTCCAGTTAAATGAGGGTTGCTTGTGCGTCCTTGGACAAGGTTCGAATTACATTTCACCGGCAACTGGGTTTATACATAGACGTGATGGGATATTCCTAGCCTACGGGGCTGATATCAAAGAAAACAATCACATCGGGTATACCAATATAACCGATTTAGCTCCAACTATCTTACACTTATTTGATATACCAGTTCCCAGAGATATGGATGGCAAGGTGATAATGGAAATATTCAAGAATGATTCGGAAATTGTAAAACGTAAAGTAAAATATGAAAGCGAAAAAGATAAAATTAAAAGAAGTATATATAAAATAAAAAATATTAAACAAAAACCAGATTAGCGAAGAGGATGGTGTGGGTCAAGTATGAGAAATATAGTCTTAATAACTTGGGACAGCGTAAGAGCTGACCATTGCAGTTGCTACGGGTATCGTAAGAAAACTACGCCGTTCTTGGACAGAATTGCAAGAAAGGGGCTGAGGTTCGAAAACGCAATAGTTAGCGGAGTTCCGACGCCAATCTCAATGGGCGGAATTCTTACTGGTAGATACTTCGAATTCGGACAGAAACTTACAACAACTATCGCGGAAGTTTTAGGTTACGAGGGATATAAAACGGCGGCTTTTCATACAAATCCTTTCGTTTCGAGATATTACGGATTTAACAAAGGTTTTGACGTATTTAGGGATGGCATATACGATCAAGAAAACAAAAGTAAAATTAAAAATATTGGGTTTATAAGTAAATTTAAAAATTGTATAAATGCTATAAAATACGTTTTTTTTGATATCGACGTTGCGAGGGTCGATTTTGAAAAATACTATGATGAAGTAATTACCCTAACCCATTCTTCTGATTACTATTTCATCTGGATACTACTAATCGATACACACTTCCCCTATACACCCCCAAAACTCAATTTTATAGAAAAAATAAAATTACTTTATATTTACAATAAAATATATAAAGGCGGAGGAATATATACCAGAATCGTTGCCAACATCGATAGCAGTAATAAGCGAAGGTTGATCGATGCATATGATGGTGAAATAAGGTATGTAGATTCCCTAACCGAGCAACTATGGAATGACCTAAAGGATACCGATCCGATTTTAATAGTGCATGCGGATCATGGAGATGCTTTTGGAGAGCACGGCTTCTTTGGACATCCACCGGAGCATTACGAGTATCTTATAAGGGTTCCTCTCGTAATATACAACGCTGACGTGAAGGGAGTTGTTAAAGAGCCCATAAGTCTGTTGAGATTGGCCCCTACCATATGTGAACTGGCTGGAGTTAAAAACGAGTTTCCCCAGCCGAGTTTGTTGGACGATGTCGAGTATACACCGCCCATAGTTGAGAATAAGTTTAAGGAAGGATTTAGAATTACCGTCAGGGATGAGGAGTGGAAGCTGATATTGAATCCCGACAGGGAAGATGAGTTGTATAATATTAAGAGGGATCCGATGGAGCAAAATAACCTGATAGAAGATGAGAGGGATATAGTAAAAGATTTAAGAGCTTTGGCAGAAAAACATCTTAAGACAAGGAAGATTCAAACCAAAATCGGCGATAGAATTAGAGCGTTGAAGAGATTCGGGAAAATTTAGAATTTATGTTTTGGCGATTATAGCTTGAATGTATCTTAAATCCTCCTTCGTCAATCCTTTCAGGGCAATCAGAACGGCAAGGTAAACGAAAAATCCGATTAAAATCACAATGACACAATCAAGAAACGAGCCCGAACTTAGCTTTGAAAGAACTAGACACATTATCGAGCTTGCTATCAGCGGTTTCAACAAATGCTCAGCCTCGAAGAATATTCCGAACAACCTCTTCGAAATGTATGCCAACGCTATCCAGCTGAAAACGTTGGAGATTATCGTAGCTATTCCCGCTCCAACGATACCCCATCTGATGATCATGAAGTAGTTCAGAACTATATTCATAAGCATTGCAACAAACGTAACGTAAACCGGAAACTCCGGTCTCTCCTTTGCATTGAAAACAGCACCCCAAAAGCCCAGAGCTGATCTTAGAATTAGAAAGGAGAGCACGGATAAAACGCCGACAGCCGGTAGGTATTCTTTTCCGTAAATTAGCAGTATCAGAGGTTTTCCTATCAAAATCAGACTGAAAACTATCGGAAAGGATAGAATGGAGCTATACTTAAAAGCTCTGTTAAATGCATTTCTCAAATCTTTACCTTCAAGTTGAACGAAAACCGGAAACAGAACGACCGGAACCGAAATTAATCCACCTATAGCCCTTACTATATTATAAGCGGCTCTGTAAAATCCGACGCTCTCAGCCGGCAAAAGGATACCGATCATTAGCGAGTCGACATAGGCAAAAGCTACCCAAGATATAGAGCCCAACGTGAGGTAGCTCGCAAACCTCAAAACCCTTCTCCATTCAATGCTTTTAGCCCTTCCGAAGATAAACTTATACTTAGATAAAAGTAAGATAAGAAGAACGATTAGAGAAAGAAAGCTCGCGATTACGAATCCGAATATAGCTCCGATAACAGCAAACCCCATTGAAACGAACAAAAATATGAAGATAAGTCTCGAAGTCTCGTAAACAATGGCTCTTATTAAATTAGCCTTAAAATCGTTGAATGCATTAAATATGCTAATTAGAAAACGAACCATGGACTGAAAGAAAAGAAAAATCGATACGACCTTTAGAGGAGTTGAAAGCAACGGTTTATGAAAGACCCGATAAGCCAGAAAGTCCGAAAACGAAAACAGAAGTAAGGAAACAACGATTGAAAGCAGAATCTTTATTCTGCCCAAACCCCTGATGTATCCCCTCATTAGCTCGAAATCTCTTTTCCCGTAAGAATGGGCGACGTATCTAATCAGGGTTGCGGTTATGCCCAAATCGGCAAAGGTTAAAAGTAGAAAAGCAAAAGAGATCGTCAAGGAATATATACCGAAGAGCTTCGGCTTCAAAGCTCTTGCAACGTATATAGTTACCAATACTCCAACGATGTTTGATATTAATGCCGATAAACTGTTATAAACGACGTTTCTGAACACCTTTCTTGCGAGCACATGACCAGATGAACCTCAAAGTTATAACGTTTATCGATCTGCAAACCGAGCTCAGAAAATATTTGAAAATATTTATTACTTTGAAGAAAAAAATAATACAATGAAGGAAGAGATAAAGATGTATCCCGAAAGGGCGGAAAAATTCAGAAGAAATGCGGAGTTCAACTTTAAAAACGGAGACTACGATTTGGCGATGTTTCACATCGAACAGTCGATGCAGGAACTGAAGGAGATACTATGGAGAGATCGGAATATTTCCTAAACTTCAAAAAATATGCTAAAGAAATAAAAAATATTTTGAAGAATTACCTTTCGGAATTCGAAGTTTACGTTTTCGGTTCTGTAATTAGGGTTTCGGATGAGTTCAAAAATAGACAAAAGAAACTCAAAGTTTACGACATACTCTTTGAAAGATTCTTCGATACTCCCTTCGAATTTCACCTGCTTACTAAGGATAGGTAGAAATTCTACTTAAGATTTATTAAAAATTATTATATAAAAATATGAGTTTAAAATAAATTTTAGGAGGAGAAAGAATATCTATCCGTCCGCCGAATTCGCTATTATGAGAAGATACATCTACTGCGATAACTGTAAGGATGAGACTGAGCATGAGCTTATTAGGGAGGATAAACAGCTTTACCGTTGCTTGGAGTGCGGGACAGTAACGCAATACATTCCCGAGAAGGAGATCAGGGTTAAAGCGGTCATAAGCACTGGAGCTATTTCGAGGGTTGGAAGCGTGGTCTTAAAGGAGTTTGACACAATCGAAGTCGGAGATGAGATGGTGGTTGAAACCGAGGAAGGCTTCAGGATAGGGGAAGTCACGGCTATAGAGCTTAAGGATGGTAAAAGAAGCAGGTTCGCCGAAGTTAAAGACGTTTCGACTGTTTGGCTCAGAGATGTTGGAGAAGTAGAGGTTAAGTTCAGCCTTCATAAGGGTGCGGTAACTACGCCGTATAAGATGGTTACATCCGGCGATACGGAGTTCGAGATAGGAGAAAAGCTGAACATAGATAACTTGCTGTTCAGAATTACGAGGATGAAGCTTATAGACGGAAAACTGCTTAAGAGGGAGGGTGAAAGAGCTAAGGCAAAGGATATAAGGAGAATATACGCGATGTTCGAAAGGAAGTTGAGATGATAAGGCTAAGGGATTTCATAAGGGTTGGGGACTGCTATTTTTCAGTCGTGGGCTACGAGCACGTAGATGGAGTCAAGTGCCTGCTCAGATACGTTCCAAGCGATTTTGGGGACAGAATCGACAGCTTGGGAAGGAGATACAAAAAGCTTAGCCACGAAGAAGCTTTGAGATACGAGAAGTTTAGGAGATTTCAGAAGGACGGAATTTTCGTAATACCGCACAACGTAATCGATGAGATATACAAGCCGGATGAGATGCTTAAAGAGATCTGTAAGAAGGATGAAGAAGTTGCAAAGGTCGCCGATTTCTTCGGATTGCCTAAGATGGGCGTAACCGGTTCGAGGCTGATAGGTTTGAAGGGAAAGGATTCCGATGTCGATTTCGTCGTTTACGGTCGAAATAGCTTCGAATTCGGAAGGATGATGATCGAAGAAGGGTGAAGGAAGGGTGGCGTCGAACACCCAGACTTGGTTAGGATATACGAAAGGAGGAAGGTAACGTTACCTTTTGAAATCTTTAGGGTTCACGAGGAGAGGAAGTTCAATAAAGCCATTTTAGACGGCATCCAATTCGATCTCCTTTTCGTTCGCGATCGCGAATCGTCTCCTATTCCGGAGAAGAAAGGCAGAAAGCTCGGGATAGCTACGATCACCGCAAGAGTTACCGATTCAAGATTAGCCTTCGATTATCCCGCATGCTACTTCGTTGATCATCCGAAAATCGAAGCTGTTTTAAGTTTTACGCATACGTTCGTCGGGCAGGTTTTCGATGGTGAAACGATCGAAGCTCGCGGAGTCGTTGAGGAGATAGACGGAAAACTTTATCTGATAGTCGGAACGCTGAGAGAAACCGGCAATGAGTATATTGTTTCGATAACATTATTAAATAAATTTAATCTTGAGGATGAATTCAAGAGGTGGAAAGCAAAAGCTTTTAAATGTTCGTCAGATTCCAGCTCAATAAATTTAAAATCAGAGAGTGATCCAAAATATGGGGGGATTACATTTGGTAGGTGAGATGCTCATCAAATTCCTCGATACTCTTGAGAAACACGTTAGAAGCATCAAGAACGAACTTGATATGTCAAAAGTTCAGGAGGTTATCGATGCGATAGAGGGTGCGAGGAGCATATTCGTAATGGGTGCCGGAAGGAGCGGTTTTGTCGCCAAGGCTTTTGCCATGAGACTTATGCATTTGGGATACAACGTTTACGTTGTCGGGGAAACCGTTACTCCGAGAATAAAGAAGGAGGATCTGCTCATAGCGATTTCGGGTTCCGGTGAGACGACTTCTGTAGTAAACATAAGCAGAAAAGCCAAGGAGCTGATAGGCTCTAAGCTGGTTGCGATAACTCAGAATAAAGATTCGACGCTCGCGAAGATGAGCGATATAGTGGTGTTGTTGAAGGGGAAAACTAAGACGGAAAAGAACGATGAAATCGCAAAGATAGCTCCCCTCGGAACCATGTTCGAACTCACGGCTCTAATATTCTTGGACGGTCTCGTTGCCGAGCTTATGAATCTTAAGAATCTAACCGAAAAGGATTTGGAAGCGAGACATGCGGTTCTGGAATGAATCACCTGATTGACCTTAATTTCTCAACTATCTTACCTATTCTGTTTTCAACTTTGAAGAAGACAACTGGTGCGTTGGATTTCCTCAAAACTATCTTGGAATCTCCATCAGCGGAAACGACCTTATGTCCGTCAGCGACAACAAGAGCATCGTTATCAACCTTGGCTTCGATAACTCTATCCGCATGAACTACCCAAGGTTTCCAACCCAATTTGAAGGGGGCAACGGGAATTATAAGCATCGAATCTACCGAGGGATCTATTACCGGCCCACCGGTTGATAATGCGTAGGCAGTTGAACCTATCGGCGTTGAGAACAGCATTCCGTCGCACCTTATATCCTCAACTTTCGTTCCGTCGACGAAAACCTGAACGTTTATCATCCTTGCAGGCTTAGCCGTAAGGACAGCTATCTCATTCAATGCGAGCAATCGCTCTCCATTAACGTTGCATTCTATCCTCATGAATTCTTCCGTCTCGAATTCCTCTATAGCCTTAAGAAGATGCTCCCCGAAATCCCTATCGCAGTGAGTTAGAAGTCCGACCTTTCCGGTGTTTATTCCGAAAATCGGTGGGGTTTTCGTTTCGATGAACTGTAAAAGCCTTAGAATCGTTCCGTCCCCTCCAACGCTGACTATGAAATCGAAATTGTTTGCAAGTCTCCAATCCTCAATTATTTCAGCCGATATGCCGAGCTTTTTCAAGAATTCGAGAACTTCCCTTGCCAAATGCGCGGAATCGGGCTTGTGAACTATGCAGGCTTTCATTTGATCAACTCCAGAAGTTTCCGATGCAACTTCGGATTTGCAACCACCAACGTCAGCCTTTCCTCCATCGTGAACTTCTTACAGCTCACGTCGTTCCCTTCGATATCAGTAGCCTCGGCTCCGGCATTTTTAGCGATGAGAATTCCCGCAGCCACATCGTAGATTCTCAGAAATCCTTTGCCAGCCCCTTTCCTTATGTCGATGAAGCAGTCCATGGCACCTTCGGCAACGAAGCATAGCTCCAAAGCCGCGCTTCCGTAAATCCTGAGCCTTTTAAAGCCGTAATTCTTAAGCGGATAGTAGAATATCGCATCGCATTCGGAAATATCCTCGGTTTTTGTAACTTCAATTCTCTCACCGTTCTTGAAAGCTTTTCCGTTGAGCGTGTAATATTCATCTCCGGTTGCCAAGTTCATAACGTAACCGAAGAATGCCGAACCCAAATCGCCTTTCGAGAAGCATAGAGAGACGGAATAGATCGGAATTCCCCTAGTAGCGTTGAAAGTTCCGTCTATAGGATCTAAGGCTACGTAGATATCGCTATCCCCGATAACACCGGATTCCTCGCTGACTATTTTAACGTCGTAATTCTTAAGAATCGAGATGGCGGTATCTTCGGCAACCTTGTCTATTTTCTTCGTCGGCGTCCCATCCTTCCCCATTCCCATTACTTCTTTGCTCTCCTT
>JALWBF010000059.1 GCA_027016055.1 Archaeoglobaceae archaeon
TAAGAACACTATTGCTGACGTTCTTCTACCGCTACATGAGACCGCTGATAGAGCACGGATACCTCTACATAGCCCAGCCACCGCTATACAGAGTTAAGAAGGGCAAGAAAACGTATTACGTTTACTCCGATAAGGAACTCAAAAGGTTGCTTGAGAAAATCGGCGACGGAGCAGAAGTTCAGAGGTTCAAGGGTTTGGGTGAGATGAATCCGGAACAGCTTTGGGAGACTACGATGGATCCGAAGCGAAGGATTTTGATCCAAGTTACGATCGAAGATGCATTGAGGGCTGAGCAACTGTTCAGCATACTGATGGGTGAAGATGTTGAGGCGAGAAGGGAGTTCATAATCAGACATTCGAGGGAGGTAAAGAATTTGGATGTCTGATCACCAGAGATGGTGATCGCAATGCTTGTGTCTGTGGAATTCCTCTCTTTTCTCCCATTCCAAATCGAGAACGAGCGTTCCCCTCAGAAAAGCTTCGAGCACATCCCTAACCCTTCCGTATGCTCCAGTTATAACCCGTATTCCCAACTGCTCGAAGAACATCCTCGCCCTCATTCCGACTCCGTAAGCTAAAACGGTATCGACTCCCAAGGAGTGAAGGAACCTCGGAATCTGACCCGGAACGTGATCGGCAAATGGCAGTTCAACTACTTTGACGTCGACAACCCTACCGTTTGCAACATCGGCTATCACGAAATACCTCGCCCTTCCGAAGTGCATGGAAACGTTTGAATCCAATCCCCTTACATCCTCGCACGGAATTGCGATTCTCATGTAAAAGCAAAAAAAGGAAATTTATTTCATACTTTCCTCAATTTCGGCTCATCCTAACTCTTCAGGAACTCCAAGGCTTCCTCAGCCGTTGCATTCTCGTGGACTATCATAGCTACAGCCTTCGTCATTTTCGTCGGATCTTCAGCCTGAAAGATGTTTCTGCCGATCGCAACTCCTCTGGCACCTCCTTCCATAGCCATCTCGACCATCTTAAGCAGATCTGCTTCGCTCTTCATCTTAGGCCCGCCTGCTACGACAACCGGCACTGGACAACCCTTAGTAACCCTTTTGAACGATTCCACACTGCCCGTGAAGTTCGTTTTTACGATATCAGCTCCCAATTCAGCTCCAACCCTTGCAGCCAAGGCGACTGCCTTTTCGTCATACTGATTTATTCCCTCACCTCTCGGATACATCATCGCAAGCAGTGGCATTCCCCATTCCATGCATATCCTGCTTATGCATCCCAAAGCCTTAAGCTGTTCCGCTTCCGTCTTCGATCCGATGTTTATGTGAATACTTACCGCATCAGCTCCAAGCTTTATAGCCTCTTCAACGGAGCAAACGAGAACCTTCTCGTTCGGATCCGGTGCAAGAGAGGTGGATCCGCTGAGATGAACTATCAAGCCTATATCCTTGCCGTATCCCCTATGCCCAAACGGAACTATTCCCTTATGCAAAACCACAGCATTCGCTCCGCCTTCGGCTACAGCATTTATTATCTTCGGCATATCCTCAAGTCCCTGAATAGGACCCATGGAAACTCCGTGATCCATCGGAACTATCACAGTATTTCCGCTTTCCCTGTTTATTATCCTCTCAATCCTGATCTTCTTCCCTATCCACATCCCTTATCACCTTGACAGTTTGTGTCTGAGTGACAATGTGACATATAAGTTTTGTGGTCGGAATATTATTATGCCAAAAATCAATTGCAATTGTGGAACCGCCGGAAGATAGGGAACTTCCTCTTGAGGAGCATTTAGCCGAATTGCGGAGAAGGGTTATCCGGATAAGCATCGTCATGATTGCCGGAATCATTATAACTTTCAGATTTGCCGGAAAGCTTATAAGGGATTTCTGGAGCACTGTTCTGCCTAAGGGATTGAAGATCTACGTATACACGCCGACGGAATGGTTCATGGCTCAACTTACGTTCTCCTTCGTTCTGACGCTTATAGTCGTTTATCCATATCTCGTCTATGAACTCTACCAATTCGCAAAGCCCGGGCTGTATGAACATGAAAGAAAATTCGTCAAGACTTTTCTACCGTTCTCATACGTTCTCTTCCTCGTAGGCATCGGTTTGGCATACTTCATCGTTATCCCGAGGGTGTTCCGCATTGCTACCATGTTCAGCATGGGTGCCAAGCCGTATCTATCGGTAAAGAAAACTCTCTATTCGGCTTTTAAAATTCTGATTGCGTTCGGTTTAGCCTTTCAAATTCCCGTTTTGGCTGTTATAGCTGTAAGGATAGGTTTGATTAGTTCGAAATGGCTGAGGGATAAGAGATGGATCGTGTATCTGATAGTTTTCGTGTTAGCTACGAACGTAACTTTGGATATTTCCGGAATAAGTCAGCTTGTGATTTTAGCCTTGGTCGTCGTTATGTATGAACTCAGCATAGCTCTTGCAAAGGTTATGGAAAGAGGTGTCGGCAAAACAGATCGCTTCAGACCGTAACGATTTTTAAATCACATCCGAAATGCAAGTAGTATGTTCGACTTAGCGATAAAGAACGGCTTATGCTTCATAGAGGGCAGATTCATAGAAGCCAACATTGGGATAGAAGGAAACAGAATAGCTTACGTCGGAAAGGATAAGATAGGTGGCGATTTGGAGATAGATGCGAGCGGGAAGTTCGTTCTTCCGGGATTGTTTAACGCCCATACGCATCTCGCAATGACGCTCTTCAGAGGATATGCAGAAGATATGCCGTTAATGGACTGGCTTGAGAAGAAGATATGGAGAGCTGAGAGGAAGTTAACGCCCAAAGACGTTTACTGGGGATCGATGCTCGGAATACTCGAAATGATAAAGACCGGAACGACCGCCTTTTCCGATCTATACATCCACATGGACGAAGTCGCTAAGGCTGTGGGAGAAACGGGTATTAGGGCTGTTTTATGTTACGGAATGGCTGATAGAGGGGATGAAGAGAAAGCTAAGAAGGAACTTAGGATCGGAACCGAGTTCATAGAAAATTGGGACAACGCATTCAACGGAAGAATCAAAGCTATATACGGCCCGCACGCCCCATACACGTGCACTCCGGAATTTTTGAGAAGGGTTAAGGAGGAAGCAGACAGGATCGGCACTTTGGTTCACATACATGTTTCCGAAACTAAGCGGGAGGTTGAGGATATAAAGCGAAGGTATGGAAAAACTCCGGTTAGGCTTTTGAATGAAATCGGGTTTTTGGATGACAAAACCGTTATAGCTCACGGAATCTGGCTCGACGATGAGGAACTTAGGATTTTGAAGGAGAAAAACGTTAGCGTTGCTCATTGCCCGGTGAGCAATCTTAAACTCGCTTCAGGAATTGCAAGAATTAAAGATATGCTCGAAATCGGAATAAACGTCTGTTTGGGGACAGACGGGGCTGCGTCGAACAACACATACAATCTGTTCGAAGAGATAAAGCTAACTTCTCTTTTGCAGAAGGTTGTTACCGGCAGAGCCGATGCTCTGCACGCTAAAGACGTTCTGGAGATGGCCACGAAAAACGGATACAGAGCATACAAGATTGACGGAGGTGAGCTAAAGAAGGGAAAGCTTGCTGACATAATTCTGCTCGAAAGGGACAGGTTCAACTACTGCCCAGTTTACGATCCGCTCCACAGCATCGTTTACGCAAGCTACGGCTGTGAGGTAAGCCACGTTATCGTGGATGGTGAGCTTATACTTGAGGATCGCATAGTTCTCACGATCGACGAAGATAGGGTTTTGAGGAAGGTCGAAAGATTGAAGGAGAAGTTTGTAGAATAGTCTTTCCAAGGAGCTTAAACGCTTCAGTAAGTATCTACTTTCGGACAGAAATCCTTAAATGGGCATTCATTGCACAGCGGTTTCATGGGCTTGCAGACTGTCTGCCCGAAACCAACGAATGGCTTATTTACCTTATGCCAAAGGTGTCTATGAACGTCTTTCATCAGCTTC
>JALWBF010000060.1 GCA_027016055.1 Archaeoglobaceae archaeon
ACTGTAGATTCTAAAAACCTGTCATGGAAAGTCAGTATTCACAAGAATTTTAGTTAGTGACATACCCAAACTTCGTGCCTCTGATATGAGTATTAAAGAAATAATTAATAATTAAAGAATATCTAAGTTTAAATGAAGAAATGTTCAAAGAAACTTTGGAATATGTTGCTGATATAAGAGCTTCTGGAGAAGATTGACGATTTAAAAGGATGAACGTTTGTAATTCTTAAGGATGAATTCAACATATTTGAAGGTTCGTGGCAATAGTCTTATAGCCATTAAGTTAAGATCCAATCGATCTTCGATCCCAGAGAGTAGATAATGATGCCTTACCACAACTTTAAAATCATTCCTAAAAAATCCAAAGGGAAATCATGAAAACTAAGGGCAGAATCTTTGTCTTAGAAGCTTTCATGGCTGGATTTTATGTTAACATAACGAGAAGTATCGCTCCCATTTTTCTTGCTTCGGTGGGTTTTACCATTCAGGAAATAGTAAAGATAAACCTCTACGCTTACCTACTGGCAACGGTAATAGCCTACGTATCGTTCAAATTTAGACATATCCTGATGGATAACATCAAAAAGTTTCTCGTTATCTTTCATTCCCTTGAAAGGATATTTTGGGGATTGATACCGATCTCATATTTTCTGAACTTCCTACCGATATGTTACACTTTAGCTATACTGATGACTGTTCCCACATCCTCACTGATAAGCTTGGCTATATACTCTCTCGAAACCTCCGAGATAAAGAGAACATTGTATTTGAGATCTTCCTTGGGATCATTCTCAAACCTGATAGGCTCGATAACGTCGATACTTGTTTTGATATCGATCAGCGGTGTGAAGAAGTATATATATCTGTATGCGGTTGCAGCTTCGGTCGGCATCATCTCAAGCGTTCTGCTTACGATGGCAGAGATAGGCGAAGTTAAGATGGCGTCGATCGATGAGGAAGTTAGAGTCAGATCCGTTAACGTCTTCTTGTTTTTGGTTGTATTATCTTCCGCTACGGCGATAGTAGGTGCAATCTGGTCGCCATATCTAATGCAAAACTTACATGCGAAGGACTACTTCGCGGCACTTCTTAGCATGACGCAAACGGCAACTACAATTATTTCACCGATTTTTTGGGCTAAGAAAAGTTACAGAAATTACAGAATCGCTGTATTGACTGCTTCAATTACGCCATTTCTGATAATCTTCACGAAACAACCTGTGTTGCACATCCCAATAGCGATCCTATACGCGTTCTCAACGAACGGTTCAAGCATTCTTGCAAGCTTTTTGTTCGCGGAGCTGTCCAAAGCGAGAGATGTCCTCGCATTCTTTTTGGCGTTTGCATCTGCATTTTCCCAGCTTTTGGGGATGATCTTAGCTCTTACGGTGGGTGATGTCTTCAAGATGTTCATCATTGCCTCGGCACTGTTCCTAATCGCCCTTACGATATCGCTTTTGGCTATTCCTGAGGTTGCTATGGATGTCGAAAAGGCGAAGGTGTATTCGAGGATAATCTACAACGTTACGATTTCGGGCTATACATTTTCAACTACGGTTGCCAAAGAAACTACCCTACTTGCGCTGAGATTATCGGTTCTGTTCTCGGTCATACTTCTGCTTATATTTTTATACCGAGTCGCTTACTATCTTACCTTATGAACATCGAAGAAGCGGTGGTTAGAGCTCTGAAGGATGTGGAATACCTGATTCCAAAGCTCATAGTGTCCCTGATACTTGTGTGC
This sequence comes from Archaeoglobaceae archaeon, assembly GCA_027016055.1. Classification (GTDB taxonomy): domain Archaea; phylum Halobacteriota; class Archaeoglobi; order Archaeoglobales; family Archaeoglobaceae; genus WAKM01. The sequence continues at coordinate 1,745 of JALWBF010000060.1, forward strand.
ATATTCTTCGTGATCGCAGTAATACTTAACAGGGTGCTATCAAAAGTATTTAAGATAGTGAGAATTGAAGAACTTTTTAAACCACTAAAAAGGTATTTGGGAATCACTATATCATTCACTTCGCTGATTCTCGGTATAGTTAACGTTGCAATAGCCCTAACAGCGCTATACTCAATTTCAAGCGTGGCATTTCCGGAGTGGGTTAATACGATAAACGCCATACTCGACTACTTCGGAAGGGTTGTCAGCGTAGTTTTCCTCATAGCGGTTGTGTTCGTTGCAGTAAGTAGAATAGCGGAAAAGATAGCGGTTGAAGAAAAGATGAAAAGTTTCATGACGCTGATAATGTTATTTATAGTTATAGTGCTACTGATAGATGTTACAAACCTCTCTCACGAGATAAAGTCCGCACTCGCTTGGGGATTAAGTATAGGTATCGGCATTTCGATGGGAGTGTTCTCAGCCTGGTTTTTCTTCCATGATCTTGTCAGAAGATGACAATAGTTTTATAACATCCATTCAAAATTCAATCGATGCCAGAACTTTGGGTGGAGAAATACAGACCGAAGACGATTAAGGAGGTTGTAGCTCCCCGCGATATAATTGAGAAGGTCGTGATGTGGGCTAAAAAGTGGGAGGAGGGCGTTCCTCAAAAGCCTCTGCTTTTAGCCGGTCCTCCGGGTGTTGGTAAGACTTCTCTTGCCTTAGCTTTAGCCAATACATTCGGCTGGGAAGTCGTTGAGCTCAATGCGAGTGATCAAAGAAATTGGCAGATTATTAGAAGGATAGTCGGTGAAGCCGCTTTTAACGAAACTATAAGTGAAGAAGGAGAGTTCTTCTCATCCCAATCTGGCAGACTTAAGCTAATAATTTTGGATGAGGTCGATAACATTCACAAGAAGGAGGATTTCGGTGGGGAGGGAGCATTAATCAGGTTGCTCAAGAGGTTGCCGAGGCAACCGATAATACTTACGGCGAACGACCCATACAACCTCTCCGCAGAATTAAGAAACCTCTGTGAGATGATAACGTTCAAAAGACTGGATGTTAGGCAGATTGTGAAGGTTTTGGAGCGAATATGTGCGGCTGAAGGCATAAAGGCGGACAAAAAGGCTCTTGAAGTAATAGCAAGGAATGCCGGAGGTGATCTAAGGGCAGCTATAAACGATTTGCAAGCTGTTGCGGAAGGTAAAACAGAGATCAGGCTTGAGGATGTTGTGGTCACCAAGAGAACTCAAGAAACTGATGTATTCAAGGTAATGCAGAAGATATTCAAAACATACAATTCCTCGGTTTACGGCGAAGCTATGCTCTTGGATGAATCTCCGGAGGAATTCATAGTCTGGATAGATGAGAACCTTCCGCTTGAATACGAAGGTGAAGATCTTCTTAAGGCTTATCTCGTTCTATCAAGAGCTGACATGTTTTTGGGGAGAGTTAAGAGGAGACAGTTTTACAGGCTTTGGAGGTATGCGAGCTATCTGATGACTGTTGGAGTTCAGCAGGTTAAGAGTAAGGCTAAGGGAGGCTGGACGAGATATCAGAAACCGAACATCTGGCAACTGCTTATCCAGTTTAAGGATAGAAGGGAGAAGTTTAGGAAGATTCTGGAGAAGATTGCGAAGTATTCGCATATGTCCAAGAGAAAAGCTTCTGCGGAGATGTTCGGATACATCAGAGCTCTTCTCAGTAAGGCGGATATAAAGACTGCTGCGAGCGTCGCCGCGTTCTATGATTTCACCGAAGAGGAATTGGCTCTGATAGTAGGTAACGAGAAAAGGGCTAAGGAGATAAAGGAATTCATAAGAAAGCACAAACTGCATAGGGTTGAAGAGGAAGCGGTAGAGGAAGAAGCTTCGACTGAGAAAATAGAGAAGGAGATCGAAGAAAGATTAAAGATGGCTGAAGAAGAGAAATTGAAGGAGAAGAGGGCTGAGAAGAAGAAAAAGAGGACTGCGAAGAGGAAAAAGAAGGAAGAAAAGCCGAGCGGAGTTGCTACGCTTGAAGATTTCTTCGGGTAACTCTTTTCCATTACGGAGGAACATTTAAATATCCATCCCACAGCGATTCTCTGCTATGAGTAAAATAAGAAAGCTTGCGAAGAGAAAGTCAAACCCGAACCTCGTTAGGCTGATCGATGAGTTGCTTAAAGCTTCGGCTATGAACGATGCTCCGATATGGAAAGACATAG
>JALWBF010000061.1:0-5973 GCA_027016055.1 Archaeoglobaceae archaeon
ATCGGAGACATCTCCGCAATCCTCGTAACGTCTCCCTGCATCACTATATTGTAGTCGTTTTGCAATCCCAAATCTTCCAAAACCCTCTCTATTTCCGAGTAACTCACGCTCTTACCGTTCAGATAGTAATAACTGTAGTAGCCTTTATCCGTCTTCTTCACCCTTCTTTTTATCTTCAATCCGTTGCTGAACGTTATTTCAACCTCGGCTTCGTTGGAACCGATTCTGATCAGATCGGTGAGCTTATCAGCCCTCAAAGCTTTTGATGAGGAAGTTAAACCCAAGCAGAAGAGAATGGAATCCACTATATTTGACTTACCGCTCCCGTTCGGACCGCTTATGGCCACGAAAGGATAGTCAAAAGTAATCTCAGCTTTTTTAAAAGATTTGAAGTTTTTTAAGGAGATGCTTTTGATGAACATTTCAGTCAACGATTATAAGTTCTCCCTCCTCCTGATTATCTTCAGCTTTCTCCTCTGATTTTTCCGACTCCTTAATCTCTACGAGATCCCTCTTCTTGCTCTGAGATCCCTTAAGCTCGGATTTAATGTATAGGATATCAGACATTATATTTTCTACCGCCTTCGAAAGCTCGATTATCCTAGCCTCCAAGCTCTTCAGGTTATACTTCTCCTCAAGCTCCCTGATTATTTCCTTCTTAAGCTCTTCGATCGTGTTCGAGGATAGCATTTTCCTCAACTCCTCCAACTCCTTCTCCTTCTCTGCAAGCTTCTTTTCAAGCCTTTCCAAAATTATATCCCTCTCCACAACATCGAAATATCATAGGAAGTTAATATAGTTAACTGAAGAATGCATCGAGTGTCTTCTGCTTGCTCACACCCTTGATGTTGGCTTCCGTGTATCCGAACCTCTCGAGTATTCTTAAGATCGCGGGGATGACCTGATGCTCTATGTAGTAGTCCTTGTCGATCTTTCTCTTATCTATTCCGGCAAAAGTTCTGATAGAAAGAATTTCACCGTCGAAGTCTTCGATAAGCTCGATCGGATAAGCCCTATCGCTTATGCTCCCGGCACCCTTAACTATTACGAAACCCACCTTAGAGCCGATCGGATAAACTATCCCCATCTCCATAGCCCGCAAAGCGGCTTTCACATGAGCCTGCTTGCTTTCGTATTTGGAAGGTTGCTTCGTAAGACTCTTGTAGATTATGTAATCTTCAAGCGGAATCTTACCCTTTCTTATCTCCTCCACAACCTTCCGAACGTAATCCACGGCCTTCTGCGGATTCTTCTCCTTCAGAATTATCTCTATAACCGCTTTCTGAACCTTCTTGGCAAGCTCGCACCAGTCTCCTCTCCTAACTTCCAACCCCTTAACCACGAGCCTACCATCCCTTGTAAGTCCCGCGTATCTCTTCTTTTCAACGAAGAATATCGTTCTGTAGTATTCGTCGATCTCGATCTGAACGGGCAGTTCCTTTGATAACCGATCGATGAGCTTCAAAGCTTCCTTCTCAAGCTCCTCTAAGCTTAAAGAATTCTTCTTTATAAAAATTGAATCTGTGTCTCCGTATAAAACGTCGAATCCCATATCCTCGGCTATCTTTATGGACTTCTTTATGCAGTGCCTCCCCCAAGCGGTAGTTGCTTCCGCACATTCCCTGCAATACCATCTCGCCAATGTCCATCCGGTATAGCCGTAGAACGAATTGTGAGCGTAGATCAGTCCAAAACCAACCAAAAAGTTCTCGTTATCTTCAACGCTTAGATCGTAAACGTATCCATCGTAATCCTCCACTCTTATCCTCTTAACCCTGTCAAGAACTAAGTCGCCGTTCATTATCCATTCCAAAATTCTCGCTCTCTCAAAGCATCCGTCGTTCAGAAGTGCTTTGAATTTGGCAAAGCTGACGTTCTTCTGGAATTTTTTACCCTCCAAAAGTTTGGGAATAATATTTGAGCTGTTTCTTACCAAAAACCTCAAGTCCTCATTCACATATATTCTGTATACCCCGCTGTCGAATTCGAGTTTAATGGCTGAAATTCCCAAACTGTTTAATAGAAAGACCAACTGATTCGCAAGTAATTCGCTCTTGGTGGACATTCTCAGCATTTTTGACGGATGAATGTCACCATTAAAGTATCCCTCAAGGAAAGACCATCTAACGTTTTCATCAGCCGAAAGTATTTCACTTGGAATTCTTTTACTTTCAGCTTTAAAACCGCAGAGTGCCGTTAGGATTAAAAATGCAATCTTTTTGCATATCTCAACGTAATCTTCTCCAACCCTAACCCTTCCAAATATCATCTCCGCAGTTCTGCGGATATCTTCGAGTATTGCAGGATTCCCGTTGTATATCCTGACACTATAGCTACCACCCCTTACCCTCGAGCTACCCTCGCTTACGTAGTAACCCAGTAACCTCGCGAAATCCTCATCCAACTCCACCAAAGCTTTCATCTTAAAGCCATTTACTGCACCGATTTTCCAATCTTCAAATTCGATGTCGGGGATATTGGGTATGACTTCCCTAACGTCATTGAACGGAACGACGAATTCTCTTTTATTATGGTTATACTTGACCTTTCTAACGAGTATCTCATAGAACTCCTTGTAAAACTTTAAGGTTTCCCAGTCTTTAACTCCGTTTTTGATCAACCCAAGCCTTTCGAGATGTTTGAAGTATCTATCGGATGTTCTAATCTTACCTTCCTCTTCACCGAAGATCCACCTTAGAGTTCTTAGCATTCCTTTGAAGAAGTTCTTCCTGTTTTTAGCGGGAACCGTTAGAACGATGTTTTCGGTATCCTTTGGCGGTAATTTTGCAACGATCTTTGGGATATTTAATAAAACCCTTCGACCATCCAAACGAATTCTCTTCGGAACGATTATCAAGTCGCCCTCTCTGATATCATCCCCTCTAACTTCCACTATCTCCCCGTTCCTTACTGTAAAGAGGCTGTGACCCTTCGTAACCTTGATTCTCCTTCCAGAATCAAGTTCGATTACGTATATGTTTCCGCTGTATTTATGTCTTATCAGAGCCTTTACGGGCTTAAGCTCAGAAATCTTACGTTCCCTGCTGAATGAGAATGCGTAAATACCGTTAACTTCAAGAACCTCGCTATCGCCGATTATCTTTACGTTACCCGCCTTAAATCGGTCATCTATGAATTTCCCGATCCTTACGAACTTTATCTCACCATCCTCTACGATCGGCAACCACTCGTCCGGAAGAATACTGTTCGTCAAAACCTTCAAAGCGGACTGCTTTATATCGAGCAGTCTGTATTCCATTGAATCCGGATCTAACTCCTTCATCTTCTTCTTTATCTCCCTCCTCCTTTCGATGAGCATCGTCAGAATTCTCTTGAAGAAACCGTCCGGCTTTTTCCTGAACCTATGCCCGACTTCCGGAGCGATGTAGCAGTCATCGCATTCACTCTTTGCAAGCGTATCGGGGCTTATGTTGTATGCGATCATAATTGAAGGATACATCGATGCGTAATCCAAGCATATCACATTCTCATGTAATCCCTTGGCAGGTTCGAGAACGAATGCACCTTCGTAACTCTCTTCTATCTCCAACGGATTCGGAGCAACTTCCCCTATCTTGTGAGCTTCGCTTAGCAGAAGGTAGTCGACCTGCTTACCTCTCCCTATCCTCGTGACATCATCTAACGGCAACCTGATTAGCTTTGCAAGTTCGTAATGCATTGGCAAGAGCTCTTCGGCTATAAAGTAAGTGTTCAGAATGTCCTGCTTTGCATACCTCAGAACCCTCTCCCTTTCACCCTTCGTCCAATACTTATGGATGTCCTTAGCTTCGATGTCGGCAATCTCAACCTTCGTCCCCAAATATTCGGCTACATTCTCAAGCTTCTTTATCTTCACATCGCTCATCTTCAGAGCTATATCGTATAGATCGACGTTCAGCCTTCCCGCAATCTTCGGTCTTCCTCCTCTTATAACCAGCTCGCTTCTATCCCTTCCGATGTCGAGCTTGATTCCGTGCTTCTCAGCTCTTTTCTTTAAATATGGCCAGTCGAAAGCATCCTGATTGTAGCCGACGATAACATCGGGATCGAGCTTTTTTATGGTATTCACGAACTTAAGGATAATCTCCCTCTCGTTATCTCCGTAGAACAGCTCCTCATATTCGCCGGACTTAACTCCTATGACTATGATCGGATTTTCTTCAGGGTTGGGCATTCCGAATTCCGAAAGCATCTCGCAGTCGAAGGCTAAAACCTTCAAATCCGGAAAGTCCGGTCTCTCATCCCTTTGAACGCTTTTAACATCGTATGCCTTTACTATTCCTGATCTCTCAGCAATTGGTTCAATGATGATCCCGTCCAAGCAGGCTAAATCCTTATCGATTAGATAACGATAGGCGAATGGTATATCGGCTTCCCTCACTTCTGCGAACTTCTTTATCTCCTCCCTCAGCTTCGGAACGTGCTGAGGATGCCTCGCGTAAACCTTGAAGGCTTCAACTTCCTTTCCCAAGCTTTTAACCGTAACCTCTTCAACCTTAAGCGGAGTAACGATTTCGGTCTTAGTTTTTACCTTAACGTTCAGGATGTCTTCAGCTTTTGGCTTCCCATCTTCTCTCAAAACGTAGAAGTAAGGCAAGAAGTTGCGATCGTATGCAACAAATACTCCATCCTCGTTCTTGCACCACATTCTTATGATAGCCCTTCCGTGTTCAGTAACGTAATCTATATCGAGCAACCAAGCTTTGATCATCCTTAAAAGCTTTGAATTTAAATTAATTAAATGTAGCGGAGAAAAAATTACATTCCGAGCATCTTTTCCTCCCACTTCTTCAGATATTCCGAGCTTTGTCCTACATCCACGAACAGCTTCGACGCTCTTTCAACATCCTCAAGTTCCACCTTGCCCGAATTTCTCAGCTTCGCAAGCTCATGGGCTGGAGCCAAGAGCTGGGTGGCATACCTCAGACTGTTCTTAACGCCCAGCTCCGTCAGCTTATCCAAAGCCTCTTTGCTTAGCATTATTCCGGATTCGGCGGCTCTTATCTCTATGATCGTTCTTATCTCATCCTCGCTGTAGGGTTCGGTCGTAATTATCAGCAATCTGTCGAGCAGATCGAGGGGAATCCCGTGCGGTGCGACTATGTCGGTTCCCCTTATCTTCGCAAATCCTCTGTTCGATGCCAATATTATTATCGGAGCCATTTCAGACTCCATGGCTCGATTCATGAAAGCGAACAGCTCGATGTCCATTAGGTGAGTTTCGTCGATGAAAAGAACTCCCGGAACAAGTTCCGCTCTTCCCTCTTCAACCCACTTCTTCACCTGCTCATCCACGGCTTCCCTCACCTCGTTGTCTATCTCCCTGCTTGCCGGCTCGAAGAGACTGAATATTCCGCCCCTTCTCGCATTCGCTTCATCCAAGTCGTGCAGGGTGATTACGTATGTAAACTCCTTTTCTTTCTCTATTCTTCCCTTGGGAACTTCCACGAGTTCGTAATCTCCTATGTCGAACTTCTTCTTAGCCCTCTTGCTCCTTCCAACCTTTGCCACCCTACCCGTTTCCTTGTCGATTACTATTACATCTCCGACCTCTATTCCCTGATATAAGAACTGCAGAGCGAGTCTTCCGCTTACGCTGAAAGTCTTCTGCTCATCAGTGGTGGCAAGCGTAAGCGTTGCGGATTCCGGAATCTTCTGAGTTGGATTGTATGGATTTGGAACCATGTTGTAATCCAAGCCCACTACCTCGCCCTCCAAAACTATTCTTGTCTCCTTTATTCGAACGCCTATCGCCTTCCTCATCGCCTGAATGAGAGCTTCCGTTTTCTTCATCTCACTGCTGTAAAACTCTGATGCCGAAACGTGGACGAACGGAATGTCCTTACCGAGCTCCTTGCTTATAGCTACAGCTATAGCAGTTTTTCCAGTCCCCGGAGGTCCCGCTATTAAAATCCCTCTGCCAGCCATCTTGCCTTCTTTGATTAGTCTGACGATTATCCCGGCAGCCTCCCT
>JALWBF010000061.1:5983-12305 GCA_027016055.1 Archaeoglobaceae archaeon
AACAGCCATCCTAACACCCCCTTTATAATGATTTAAATATCAGTGGGTTAGCGAAACTATATAAAGATTTTGCAATTTGTTTTAACGTCAGAGAAGCGTAGAATCGAATATGAAGTGCATAACACTGACGGTGGATGCCATAATTCCATACGAAGGCAAAATAGTGCTCATAAAGAGAAGGAATGAGCCGTTCAAGGATCATTACGCTCTGCCCGGGGGAATTGTTGAATACGGAGAAAGCATTGAGTCCGCTTTGATAAGAGAGGTGAAGGAAGAAACCGGTTTGGATGTAGAGATATACAGGCTTGTTGGAGTCTATTCCGATCCGAACAGGGATCCGAGGGGGCATTTTGTTTCGGTATGCTTCATAGCCGTTCCCAAGGGCGGAACTCTTAAAGCCGATAGCGACGCAAAGGAAGTGGCGCTGTTTGAGCTAAGCAGGATACCAAAGTTAGCCTTCGATCACAATAAAATGATAGATGACGCAAAACCGTATTTGGTCGAACTACTTCAGCGATAAAAATTTAAAAAGTGCAGTCAAACCTTAGATCTGCTGGAGGTGGTCATGTGGAATTCTGCCCCAAGTGTAAAAGCATAATGGTATACAAGGGAGACAAGGTAGTCTGCAGGAAGTGCGGCTACGAAAAGCAGGCTGATTCAGATGAAGAGGTCGTCATAGTTTCGAAGAAGAACAAGGAGGAAGTTCCTGTTATTGAAGGGGAAAACATAAAGACACTGCCGACTGTCAGAGTTGTTTGCCCGGCATGCGGGAACAAGGAGGCATACTGGTGGATGAGGCAACTGAGAGCGGCGGATGAGAGCGAAGTTAGATTTTTCAGATGCACGAAATGCGGAAAAACTTGGAGAGAATACGATTAAACTATGCTCTTCTTCTAAATTTTTATTATTGTTTTTATTATTGTTTTGAATAATTTTAAAAGTTTTATATTTTAATTTTGCAGTGTCAACTCATCATCATTATTGTTATAATCATTATTTTTAGGTAGCAATCAGTTTGACTAAAAATCGAAAAATCTATATAGGCATTATTGTGATGATTTGTATGATGATTATGGATATTATCATTACAAAATTAGCTAAAGATTTGTTCGATTTTCAAAAAAACAATTATAAAATATCCAATGTGCTATATATCTTACATCATAATAATTATAATTATTTTATAAATTTAGTTAAATATAAATATCTTAGAGTATAACGTTTTATCGGAGGTGGTGAAGATGGAGAAGAGGCCGGAGGTTAGGAAGGAAAAGGAGGAAGCCGAGAAGGTGTTTAAGGGAATAAGGTTGTTTGTAGCTGGTTAAATAATCACATTTAAACTATATATTTTATAAAATTAAATTAAATATTTTATGTCAATTTTCAAAAATATTTTTGAAATATTCAGGCTCTCCGCATATCCTCCAAATTTTATATATCCCATACCCTTTTTGACTCTTCTCGTCTTTTCGATGGCAAATGGAAGCTTTCAATCCCTTCTAACAGCCATGGCTTTCACCTACACGTTTTATCCGGCTGTGAATCTGTGGAATCACGTTAACGATGTTGAAGAAGACAAACTTTCCGGAAGGATAAACATTCTAACGGAAAATTCAGCCGTCAGAAAAGCTACGATCGCTCTTACCGTAGTGCTTTACGCAATCTCTTCAGTAATAGCCTATCTAAAGTCGAGATGCTTTTTGTTCTTTCTCATATGCCTCCTTCTAACTTGGGCTTATTCTGACAGAATGATCCTCGGAAGGATCGCCTTAAGACTTAAGGATCACTACATAACGGAGATCATGACCTTCGCTCTCGCTTATCCCTCATTTACACTTCTCCTCTGGTCCTTCTTCGATAACTTAAATTTCAAAGCTATAGCACTCGCAACGACCGTTACCCTTCTAACGCTTTCCGGCGCGGTTTTGAAGGATCTTAAGGATATAACCGGAGACGAGCTTGCTGGATTGAAGACGCTTGCGGTGGTCTTTAGTCCTAAAACTCTGTTAAAAACATCTATCACACTTCATTGGCTCTATTACATCTCGATAGCCTTATTCGTATTTTTTAAAATATACAGCATGTCTAACGTCGTAGCTTTGATTCCGTCCATCATGCTTCTTTACGCAACGATAAAGCTCAGTAAAAACTCGTGGAGATTAACATTCGAGGTATTAAATGCCATCAAGGCTATGACTTTATCCTCCATAGCATCCCTAATCCTGCTTACAGTTTCATCTCTAACATAGCGGAAGTCCCGGTGCCGTTGAAGCATATTCCCCTTTCTATTTCGCTCATGAACTTCTTTTCCATACTTCTCAAACGTATCGATGGACATGATGTGAACAGCCCGAGATAGCGTTGGCAAAAGGTTTTCGCATACTCAGCTACTTCGGTGACTCTACCTCCAAACATCGGAAAGACGTTGTAATCTATCAAGAATAGGTCGAACGAATCTTCGAACCTCTTGCATTTAAACAGTTCTTCAAACCTTTTTAAGCTGTAGTATTCTCCCAAAAACAGAGCTTCGTCGTAAAAACCGTCCGTATCGAATAGAGAAGGATATATTCCAAGCGGGTAAGGAAGTAAGCCGAGCAACGAACATCCGTATGTAATCTTGCTTAAGAAAGCTAAAGCATATGGCGTGACCGTCTGAAGCTTTCCCTCATTAAGCTTACTTAGCGCTTCGTCCTTACTGAGTTCTCTAAGGGAACTTATCCTCGCTTCCAAGAACTTCGTAGCTCTTATTCCGTTGACCTCTCCAATAGCAACGCCTTTTTTAACCACTCTAACGATTTCCGCTTCCGGAAACGTATTTCTGAGGATTTCCACTGTTTCCTCGAAGCTGTTGCCCCTTTCTGGAAATACGTCATGGAAGCTTGCATTTAGCTTACCTTTAAAACATACGGCTACAATACCTCTGCCTATGCTCTCGTAATTCGCGAATATCTTTGGAAAACCGGTTCTTGCCTCAAGCGGTAGCAAGTTCATACCGATGATATCGGTATCTCTTGGCATGCTCCTCAAAACCTTGTTGACCGGAAAAACATACTTGGACTCAAGCACATCGGAATACTTTCTCAGAACCCTTATCTTATCATTCAACGATCTTGCTGAAATGTATTTCGTATAATGGTATATGTTGCTGAAGTAAAACCTTAACATTTCGAATCTGCTCGAAAAGTAGAAAAGCGGAAAGATCAATATGGCTGTGTTCCATCCGGAAACGTCTCTACCAATCTTTTTAAAGGCATCCTTACCCTTGGCATAGAAAATCTCAACGTTATCCGAGTCCATAAGCAGTATTACCAAACCGGAAGTCCAAGTTTCATTTGGAGTAGTGTAACCTTCAACGAAGCATCCGGTCATCTTGGCATCTGGGAATCTATCTTTCAAATATGCAAGCACCTTCTCGTGATCGTTCAGGACTGAATCCGTAAAGAATACGAGTAAAACGTTCGGATCTATATTTAAAGCAGAAAATTTACTTTCGAGATCCCTTACTATCTCCTCGTAGTTACTGAAGGGCGTGCAGACTACTTCCACGTTCATATTAATTCCCTTATCTTTTTACAAATCGACTTTGCATCGACGTCAAGCCTGTATATTGAAAATTCGTCGCAGGTTATTACAGTTAGAACGAGGGTTCTTGAAACTGGATACATCTTAATGATTACATCGTTAAATTTAAAGCTGACCTCCTCCAATTTTCCGTTGAATATTTCGTAAAGTATATTTTTTATGTTGTTTTCCAAGTTGTAGAGTATGTTCAGAAACCTCGCAGACCTTTTCCTAACCTCCGCAATTATGGGTGTGCCATCTATTCTGTAGAGCACAACCATTTGAACGCTCGGATTTGTCATCAGCGGTCTGATAGCGTTGTAGACATCTAAGAGCATTCGATCACCCTCTTTATTATCTTAATCAGTTCTTCCTTCGATATCGGTATCTCATCCTCCGTTAGCTTTTTAAGTCTCCTTAAGACTACCGGATCTATCTCCTTTTTATCAACCTCCCTTAGAACATCCTCCAAATCGACCTTTGTTTTTCTCTCCTCAACGTAAGCCGAACCTTCAACAACGATACCGAGCCCCCTGAGTATTCTATACGGAAATATCCCCTCCGCATGCCATGAGCCTCGATGCTTGATTATTCTAAGCGTTCTGTTAAAGGCTTCGCCGTAGCCTATGTTCTCAAGATGTATCACGCTGTCTCCCAAGAACACCGGAACGGTTATCGAGGGATTGTTCAAATTGCCGTCCAACGGCTCTTCGAGGGTAACCACGGAAGTTCCGGCTTCTCTTAGCTTTGAGAAAAACCAGTTCACATCCTTCCTCATTTCAAAGCTGAGGGAGGCGATGAGGGGTGTAAATGAGTCCACAACTATCCGAACCTTGTCGTTGGATGCGTTGCTCAATATAAAATCGAGCAGATCGCTATTCAAATACACTATGTCCTCGACGTGAAAGTTACTACCGACGAGTAGTTTACCTTCATCTATGTAATCCACAACTTCATCCCAACCCATAGACAAAGCCAAATCGATTATCCTCCTTTCATCCATATCGAACGAAACGAAGATTCCTTTCTCATCGTTTTCCAAACCCTTAAGCAAAAACTGCAACGCAAAAATCGTTTTACCAACTCCAGCTGAACCTAAAACGATATTTACTGTATTTGGACAGTAACCCCCTCCCAAAAGTTCATCCAAACCAAAAATACCAGTTTTAACTCTACCATCCTTGTTGATCATCATTAGGATTAAGATTCGGTGGAGGGGTATTTATAAATTTTTAACGCCAAATGATTTAGATAAAAAAATTTAATTATTTGTCTTCAATACCTCTCTCCGTAATTTTGAATACTACCTCGCCTTCCGGCAAATGGGGCGAGTCGATGAGCCTGGCAACCCTAAGCTCTCCTTTGCTCTTCTTCAAATAAATTCTAAATGTTGCGGTGTGGGCAACTACATGCCCGCCGATTGGTCTTGTCGGATCGCCGTAGTATGCATCCGGCTTGGCTTGAACCTGATTCGTAACGACTATCGCAGCGTTGAAGATCTCTCCGAACCTCATGAGATCGTGGAGGTGCTTGTTTAGCTTCTGCTGTCTATCAGCCAAAGTCCCTCTTCCAACGTATTCTGCTCTGAAGTGCGATGTCAACGAGTCGACGATGAGCAGTCTTACCGGCTTTCCATCTTTCATCAACTTTTGAGCCAGCTCCTTTGCGTTATCCACGAGCAACATCTGATGATTGGAGTTGTAAGCCTGAGCGACGTATATGTTCTTCAGAACCTCCTTTGGATCGAGTCCCTTCGCTTCAGCCATCTGAACTATTCTTTCAGGTCTGAACGTGTTTTCGGTATCTATAACGATTACAGAACCTTCAAGTCCGCCTTGATCCCTCGGAAGTTGAACGTTTACCGCGAGCTGATGACAGATTTGGGTTTTTCCGCTTCCGAACTCTCCGAAGAGTTCTGTAATGGCTTGGGTTTCAATTCCTCCGCCAAGCAGTGAATCCAAAGCCTTACTGCCGGTGGTTATCTTACCTATGCTCTGCCTCCTCTCCAACAACTTTTCTCCGCTCTCGAACCCGCCCATATTGGCTAATTTTCTTGCAGCTGTGATGATCTTAGCGGCAGTGGATTCACCTATTTCAGCCACCGCACTCAACTCCTGAGGAGATGCAACCGCTACGGCTTCAATCGTCGTGAATCCGGCTTCCCTCAACTTCTCGGCAATAGCCGGACCTACTCCCGGCAAATCCTCAAGATCCACCATCTTTCCATCAACAACCTCTTCAACATCCTTCTTCGCCATACGTTCACCTCTCCGTTACGCTTAAATACATCCCAACCTACTATATATCGCTCCGCTGTCCACGCCCGAGTGACAAACATGATCTCGGGTCGGTTGGCGGAGCTACAATCTTTATATCAAACCGATTTTTCATCATTCCACCTATGATCGATTCGGTTTTTGAGCTATTTTAAGCTTACGAATATATGTTTCAATTAATATAATAATATTTTTTTATAAAAATGAGCTATGATTCATAATCTTTATGATCTAATCTTAAACGGCTAAAGAATCCTTAGGCTGGAATTATATTTTTAAAGGATCTTCAGAACTTCGGCAATTCATCGAAAGAATTATATAGCGATAATATGAGCGTTATGAAAAATTCGAAGAGGGTGATGGAATGGACGTAGAGCAGGCGAAGAAAATTTTAGAGGAGAACAACGTTAAGCAGGTTCTCTGCGCTTTTCCGGATGTCAGGGGATACCTCATGACGTTTTCAATTCCGGCGAGGGAGTTCATTG
>JALWBF010000062.1 GCA_027016055.1 Archaeoglobaceae archaeon
GCGAGAAGGTATGCGCTGTTGAAGCTATAAAGGTGAAGAGAAAATCTGTAAGCGTGATTTCTTTGGCTAAAGGACCTTGGACGAAGGTTCATGAGGAAGCTTTCAAGAGGGTGATAGGATGAGGCTAATCTATGATAAGGAAAAGTGCGTCGGATGCGGAAACTGCGTCGTGGTTTGTCCGCTCAATTTATCGTTGGACGTTAGAGCGATGGGCGGGAAGGGTGGTGGAATAAGCGTTAAGGTTAAGGATGGCTATGCGGAAGTTGAGGAGTGCCCGCTTTGCGGTATATGCGTTAGGTTCTGTCCGTTCGGGGCATTGAGAATAGAGACAAAACCTGTTAAGGAGTTTGAGAAGTCCGAGGAGATATTTGAGGAGGTTAAGGAGGAGGTAGAGGAAAAAAAAGTGGAAAAAAAGGTTGAGATTACCTACAAGATCAACCGTGAACTTCTGAGAAGAATTCAGATCGTAGCCGAATGCATGTCCACCGGACTTATGAGAAGACTGTTCGAGGAGGATGTAGAAATAACTCCGGCTGAAATGAGAAATCTCATCGAAGTTTTCGAGAGAAGAGGAGATGTATTCGGTATTTTGGAGGAGCAAATTATTTCGAACGATTTCTGCTCCATCTGCGGAGCCTGCGTTGCGTCGTGCGGAAAGGATGCGATAGAAATTAGAGATGTTCCGGTTCTGGTTAAGGATTGCTCGAACTGTGCCTCATGCATCGTCAGATGTCCCAAAACACCTCTGATCGATGTCGAGCCGAACGGTGAAGTTGGCGTTTACCTTGCAAAGGGTAAGTTTGGAGACGAGAAGAGGCACGGAGTAATTTCATCCTTGCTCGCATACGCTTTGGATAAGGGCATAATCGAATGCGCGATCGTTACAGATGGGGAGAAACCGATTTTAGCTACTAAAACTGAAGAGTTGCTGAAATGTGCTGAGAAGTTTTCGATAGTCCCGAACGTTTCAATGCTTAAGGAGGCTTTAAAGATAGGATTCAGCTCTATCGGTGCTGTCGGCGTTCCGTGCAACGTTTTAGCCTTTAGAAAGTTTGAGAGGCTCGGAACTAAACAGCTTAAGCTTATAATAAGTGTATTCTGCCCGAGAGGTAGCTATAAGGGAAAGGTTCCGCTTGCATGTAAGCTCTGCACAGACTTCTATGGGGAATTCGCGGATATCTCCGTTAGCCATATAACCGAAGAAGGTTGGGCTTTGTTAATTACGAGAACGGAATTCGGTGAGGAATTGGTTAAATCCGCTTCGAGGGAAGGATATCTAAGAATCGGGGATCCGGGAGATGAAATCGTGCAGAAGTTTAGGAAGTTCGCCGAGAAGAAGAGGGAGACGGGAGAAAGGAACAGACGGGAACTGCTGAAGAAGTTCGAAAGTTTTGAGAAGGCCGTAAGCCAGTTGGGAGCTTTAAACGTTAGGTTTCTGAGCGGGGGAAGGGTATGGTGAGGATAGGAGTCTTCGTCTGTCACTGCGGAAAGAACATAGCCGGAACTGTGAATGTTAAAGAAGTTGTGGAATACGCGAAGACTTTGGAGGATGTAGTCTTTGCCATGGATAACAAATACGTATGCTCGAGCAGTGGACAGGAGGAGATAAAGAAGGCTATCAAGGAGCACAACATCGACAGAGTAGTCATAGCCTGTTGCAGTCCGAGGATGCACGAGGCAACTTTCAGAAAGACGCTTGAAGAAGCGGGACTTAATCCATTCCTACTCGAGATCGCAAACATCCGAGAGCATTGCTCGTGGGTTCACATGAATCAGCCGAGAGAGGCTACGGAAAAAGCCAAGGCTTTGGTTAGGATGGCTGTTGCCAAGGCGAGGTATTTGGAGCCGTTCGAAAAGAAGAAGGTTAAGGTTATTCCGAAGTGTTTGGTTATCGGAGGTGGAGTGGCCGGAATTCAGGCCGCTTTGGATTTGGCCGATATGGGTTTCGAAGTTTATTTGGTCGAGAAGGATGTTTCTTTGGGCGGGCACATGGCTCAACTTGACAAGACGTTCCCGACCATGGACTGCTCGATATGTATACTTGGCCCGAAGATGGTCGATGCTTATAAGCATGAGAAGATTCATGTTTTCACGTATTCCGAAGTCGAATCGGTTGACGGTTACGTGGGTAACTTCAAGGTTAAGATTAGAAAGAAGGCAAGGTTCGTGACAGAAGCCTGCACAGGTTGCGGTGTCTGTGCGAAGTTCTGCCCGGTTGAAGTTCCGAACGAATTCGACTGCGGTTTGGCGAAGAGGAAGGCTATCTACATACCCTTCCCGCAGGCCGTTCCTCAGCAGTATACGATAGATCCGGAACACTGCATCGGCTGCGGGCTCTGCGTTGCGGTTTGCGAGAGAAACGCCATAGACTTCAACCAAAAGGATGAGATAATCGAAGTCGAGGTCGGAACTATAATAGTGGCAACCGGCTTCGATATATACGATGTAAGCAAGGTTAAGGAATACGGATACAAACGCTACAAGAACGTCATAACCTCTCTCGAGTTCGAAAGACTGATAAACGCTTCTGGGCCGACAGAAGGAAAGATAGTCAGGCTTTCGGACGGAAAAACTCCGAAAAGGATAGCCTTTATCCAATGCGTTGGGAGCAGAAGCGAGAAACACATGAGATACTGCTCAGGAATCTGCTGCATGTATACTCTAAAGCATGCCCAGCAGATAAAGGAAAAGATGCCGGATGCCGAAGTTTACGTGTTCTACATGGATATCAGAACGACTGGCAAGGGTTACGAGGAGTTCTATGCGAGGGCAAGGGATATGGGCGTGAAGTTCATAAGGGGGAGACCGAGCAGGATTATAGAAGACAGCGATCACAACCTGCACATATTCGTGGAAAACACCATAACCGGCGAGCCTATGGAAATAGTGGTCGACATGGTCGTTTTGGCTCCGGCTATCGTGCCGAGGGCTGATTCGGAGAAGATAAGAAAGATTTTGGGCTTGGCTACAACGCCCGATGGATTCTTCATGGAAGCCCACGCGAAGCTTAAGCCGTTGGACACGATGGTTTCGGGAGTATTCTTAGCCGGAGCCTGTCAGGGACCGAAAGATATTCCTACAAGCGTCGCTCAAGCCAGCGGAGCTGCAAGTAGAGCAGCGACTCTTATGGCTAAGGGAGAAATAGAAGTTGAGCCGATCACGGCATACATAGCGGATTCCGAGCTGTGTTTCGGATGCGAGCTCTGTAAGGAGGTTTGCGATTTCAACGCTATCGGAATTATTTACGGCTCCGCCTACGTGAAGGAGCCTGTTTGCACTGGATGCGGAGCCTGCGCGGCTTCGTGCCCGACTAAGGCAATTCAAATAAGGAACTTCACCGATAAGCAGATATTCGCCCAAATAGAGAACGCATTTCTGCCCAATGAGGAGATAGAGCCGAAGATTATGGCGTTTCTCTGCAACTGGTGCAGCTACGCCGGAGCAGATACGGCCGGATTGGCAAGAATGCAGTATCCGCCGAACGTTAGGGCTATCAGGGTTATGTGCACGGCAAGAGTCGATCCGCTTTACATACTCAAAGCCTTTGTGAGCGGAGCTGACGGCGTGCTTGTAGCTGGCTGTCATCTCGGCGATTGCCACTACCTAACTGGAAATTACAAAGCCAAGAGAAGGGTGGAAAAGTTGTGGAAGTTGCTGGAGGATTTGGGTATAGAGAAAGAGCGATTGAGATTGGAATGGATTTCGGCTCCGGAAGGTGAGAAGTTTGCGAGGGTTATTAAGGAGTTCGTTGAGGAGTTAAAGAGG
>JALWBF010000063.1:0-2051 GCA_027016055.1 Archaeoglobaceae archaeon
GGCGAGCGGTGAGGATAAGGCGGCTGAGTCCGTTAGAAAGGCTCTGAAGTCTCCGTTGCTCGATGTAGATATAACCGGAGCCAAAGCCGCGCTCGTTAACGTAACGGGCGGTCCGGATATGACCATAGAAGAGGCTGAGAGTGTGGTTGAGGAGATATACAGCAAGATAGATCCAGAAGCGAGGATAATCTGGGGAGCGATGATCGATCCGGAGCTTGAGAACACCATGAGAACGCTCGTAATTGTTACCGGCGTCAAGTCTCCGCAGATACTCGGCAAGAAGACTCCTCACTTGTCGAGGAGATTTGGAATAGACTTCGTGAGGTAAGCTTATATATCGGATGTAGCTGGATTGGATTATGCAAATTCCATCGACCGATGAGTTACGGTCGAAGCTTCAGGAATACATAAACGTCTTAAAGATGGCGAGAAAACCGGATAAGGAGGAGTTTTTAACCACTACAAAGATATCGGTAGCCGTTATGTTCATAGTCGGGCTGGTCGGTTTCATCATATACATACTAATGGAGATAGTCCCAGAGGTGTTGAAGAAATGAGCAAGTTCTTCGCCGTTAAAACTACCGCCAATCAGGAAAGGTTGGTCGCGAACCTAATGGACATGGCTGTAAGAAAGCACAAGTTGGAAGTTTACTCGATACTGGCTCCGAAGGAGCTTAGGGGATACATAATAGTTGAGGCAGAGGATATGCAAAACGTTTTGAGAGCTATAAGAGGTCTGCCGCACGTTAAGGGTGTCGTTAGAGGGGAAATAAACTTTAATGAGGTTGAGCACTTTCTAACGCCAAAGAGGGCAGTTGAGCAGATAAAAGAGGGATACACGGTCGAAATAGTTTCCGGCCCGTTTAAGGGTGAGATGGCTATAGTTAAAAGGGTGGATACGGCCAAAAATGAGATCACGGTTGAATTACTCGATGCTGTAGTTCCGATTCCCGTTACGGTTAAGGCTGATCACGTTAGAGTGATAGACAAAAGGGAGGGATGATTCATGCCGGTGCAGGTTGTTGAGGTTCTCGTTACAGGAGGAAAAGCTACTCCCGGACCTCCGTTGGGTCCAGCAATAGGACCATTGGGACTGAACGTCAAGCAGGTTGTTGATGAGATAAACAAGAAAACGAAGGAATTTGAAGGATTAGCCGTTCCAGTGAAGATAATTGTAAAGGAGGACAGAAGCTTCGAGATCGAAGTCGGAGTTCCGCCGGTTTCAGCACTCATAAAGAGGGAGCTAGGAATCGAGAAGGGAGCCCACAAAACGAAGCATGAAACCGTAGGCAATCTAACGATGGAGCAGGTTATAAAGATCGCGAAGATGAAGAAGAAGCAGATGCTTGCGTATTCGCTTAAATCTGCTGTGAAGGAAGTCTTGGGCACGTGCGTTTCGATGGGTGTTACCGTGGAGGGCAAGCACCCTAAGGAGGTTATTAAGGAAATTAACGAAGGAAAGATCGAGATTCCTGAAAAGGAAGGAGAAGAGTAATTTTTTTCTAAAAATATATATTTTTATAATATAGTAAACTGTAACCCGAATTGCTAATATTTTGGCATGATACAATCGCAAGCGTTATATTTCTGAATGTATAACTATTTTACGAGTGGGGTCGTGGCGTAGCCAGGTAGCGCGGCGGGCTCCAGCGGTGTGATGACGAACGGGTCTGCTGATTTGTGATGACCCGTTGGAGCTCTGACCGAAGAGACCCGCTGGTCGTGGGTTCAAATCCCACCGGCCCCACTCCGACGTGGGTTCGTTCATTTCTCCCTTTATTTTTGTTCTCTCCCCATTTTGGGAGGACACGCTTGACAATAACCTCGTAATAAGGCACCGTAAAACACTTCGGAAACAAGATTGTCTATATACCTCTGAAGCATGGTACGCAAGTTTTCGCATCTTCTTTCCAACTCACGAATTTTCTTGTAAATATTTTCAACTCTGTGCACGAGATCTAAAATGTATTCTGGAGTTAGAGCCTTTAGGTTAATTGATCCCTTCCCGAATTTTATTTCGCGTGCAATATCTCCAAATAAGTTATCAAAAG
>JALWBF010000063.1:2061-3744 GCA_027016055.1 Archaeoglobaceae archaeon
TATCAAAAGAGACGATATCTGCGATTTCTTCGGGAGTTCTCTTTTCCAATTTAAGAGCACTCTTTACAACCTTTCTAAGAATACGAACAGAGTTTTTCGTTCTCTCGGATTCCTTTTCTAGAATCTTCTCAAATTCATTTTGCAAATTTTTAAGTTCGTTTAGGCAAGAATCCCAATCTATTAATTGTTGCATTATATCAGGATATCCAGTCTCCAAGTGTCTCCTAAAATATTGATTCGTTAGGAGGTATCTAAGTTCTCCTGTTTTCAAATAACCTTCAATGAGTCTCAATGAATGCATCCATTTGGCTAGATACTCCTCTAAGGATTCAATTTTCTCACGCTCGCTAACGAAATAGTATCTACCATCATCACCTTTTTTAACAAGTCCTGATTCAATAAGGGTATTTAACGCTCTTTCGACAGTCTTGTCCCTTTTCTTTTTCTTTTTATGAAGTCTTTCTATTATCTCATCGGGATATTTCGGCCCTTCTCTAAGTATTTCGATGATCTTAGAAATTACTTCTTGCCATCTTATCATTTTTGCCATTTGTTGACCCTCCAAATTTGTCCTAACTAAATTATATTTGGGTCAACTTTTTGCCTTACAGCGCACCCAAATCGAGTTGTATAGGTCAATTTACATGATGTTTTATGAGGGATTATGAATGTTTAAAGTTATTTGATGTTAGAAAACAAGGAGTTAGTGGTATTAGTATTGAGAAAGGAATCTACAATATTCTGGAACATGTTGCAAAAGCAAGAGGGGGGAACGTTTTAATTTTTGTCCATAGAGCTATCATAAAAGAGCTTGCAAAGCTCATATATTTGCCAGAGGGGATTAGAAAAAGCTCTCGGAGATGAATATGACCACAGATAAAAGAGAACTTCTGCACATCGTTCTTGATGGTAGTCCAGTTACCGTAGCTTTAGCGCTCACACTGCTCGACAGAAAGTGCAAAGGTAAGCTTTCAAGATTGCTTAAGGAGTTTATGGAGTATTCTAAAGTTAAATCGAGGGTCTTGAGATGAAATTTTCTCATTCTTCAAAATTAAAATTACCAAGTGAATTTGAACCCGCTGAAAATGACGAGAAGCATCTGTTAAAATGGATAAAATGGTTTTCAAATAAAACTAGACGAAAAAGCTTGAGATATTTAGAGAGAATAATAACAGTTCTACAAGCTTTCATAGAAGATAACTTCTTGGAACAAGCTGACATCGTTAAAAAAACAGGTATTTCGAAATCTGCAGTAAGTAGAATTGTAAAAGAACTCGAAGAAATTGGTGCTTTACAAAGAATATCACTTCCCATCGCTCGACTCGACAAATCTAAGAAGTTCAGATATGTGGTAAATCCAAAATTTGTTGAGTTCCTTAATAAGTGTATTATCAATGTGAAACATAGCAATAACTCTAAAATTTACGATCCTAAAAATTTGAGACTGGTACACGAGTCTAGATTATTAATCAATGAAATGACTCAAGAAGAACTCGAAAAATGGGTAAGGGACGGATGGTTCAGAATTCATGGATTCCAGAGGAAGTGGATTCTAAAGAACTATAAGCTGATAGACTATGAAGATAAGTGGCTACAATTGGCAGCACTCCTCAACGAGAAGCTCCCCCCGCAACCAATAAGAAAAGTGAAAATCGGAAGAAATCGCAGGGGAATAATGTATAT
>JALWBF010000064.1:0-1772 GCA_027016055.1 Archaeoglobaceae archaeon
GCTTATGAATGGTCAGGTTCAAGTTTCGGAAGCAGCTAATATGGTGGATGAAGCGCTTATGGCAGCTGAGCCGAAAGTAGAGTATGGAAAAGGTTGAGCTTGAATCATGACATCATAAATGCCTTGCCTTCTTTGCTCAAGCGACTCTCCAACGGCGAACAGCTAAACATACCAAGACTCAGTGAGGAGCTGGGCATTCCCCAAAAAACGATCCAAGACAACATAAAAAAATATCTGCAACCCATAGAAAATGCCAATGTACACTTCGATAAAAGTATCAATGCATGGGTGGCGCGTCAGGGATTCCTCTCTGAAACTTTGCTGAGCGAATATGAGATCATCACCATGCAGCTTTTGGAGCAAAGCGCCAATAGATTCGGACGCCAGTATGTATTGGCAACCAAACGGCTTTTCAATCGCTTTAAGCACAGGGCATCATTAACGATTTTTAGAAAAACCCGTATGGAGCAGATGGGCAAAGACGATGAAATGAAGCTCGCCGTCATCAAGACTGCCATTAGGGATAAAAAAGTCCTCCATTGTCATTATAGTGGAAAAGACAGAGTGATCTACCCCCTCAAAATAGTTCTGCTCGAAGGCTACTGGTACCTTTTTCTTTGGGATACAGAGAATAAGGAGGTGAGAACGTACCACCTAAAGTCTATGGAGGCATTGGACCTGCAAGAAGAAACATTTACAGTACCCAAAAACCGCGTGATCGATCATCTCGACAATGCCATCAATGCTTACTTCAAAGATGCAACCCCTTTCCAAGTGGTTCTGATAGTTCATGAAAAAGTTATCAAATATTTCAAAAGGCAGCCTTTATCGAAAGAACAAAAAATAATTGAAGCGCCCGAGTATGGAGCAGAGTATTTCAAACTGGAGATATGGGTAACGGATAAAATGGAAATCATCCCGACTATCCAACAATATCTACCCTATATCAAAGTAGAATCTCCCGACTCACTCAACGAAAAAATATTGGAAAACCTCGACAACTACACCGAATTCAACCTCCCTGAATAGAAAAAGCGAACTAACTCGCTTTTTCCCATGTCATACTTCTAATGTGAGAACTTTTAAAGGTTCTCCGAAATAAAAAACTATTAGGAGTATGAACATGGTAATAGATATCAAACCAATTTTGATCGACCAATTTACCAAGCTTTATGAAAATATCATATGGCTGATTCCCATTGTCCTAGGACTGGCATTGTATTTCTTCTTTTTCCGGCACGATGTATCCGAAGAGCTTATGCTGACTCGTCGGGAAAAGAACAGACTCACCGAGAAGTCTCTACTGGCAATCATCCTCGTAACAGGTGCCAGCATCGCATATCTTTATATTAAAGGGCACTATTTTTTACTTGCGATCATAGCATCTGCAGTTTTGACATATTTTCTATACTTGGTGGAAGTCATTGATATGATCGTGGAGAAGCTGGAGGGCAGATATGGAAAATAGTCGAAAATTCCGGATTTTGTCATTGGATGGCGGTGGTGTGAGGGGCTATCTGTCCATCAGATTGCTTGAGAATATAGAAAAGCACTTGAACGAGAAAGAAGGTAATGTTAAGCCTTTGGGTAAGAGATTCGATCTCATCGTCGGTACATCCACGGGTGCGATTATCGCGGGTCTTTTAGCGATAGGCAAAAGCGCAAAAGAGATCAGGGAGCTTTATGAGCAGGATATTCAAGTTGTCTTCGGCAACCAAGTAAAAAGAAACCTCTTATTTGGATTTATCTTTTCAAAATATAAACCTGATGGA
>JALWBF010000064.1:1782-3742 GCA_027016055.1 Archaeoglobaceae archaeon
ATATTTTGGAGATCGTACTTTTGAAGAAGTTGAAACTGATTTGATAGTAACTTCTGTGGATATTAGTAATATGAATCCAAGATTTCATAAATCTAACTTCGCGGATAAAAACAATAAAAGATCTACTGAAAAATTAGCCAGTGCAATTGTAGCCTCCGCTTCTGCACCATCCTTTTTCCCTGCAGCAAGAAACCTGAAGCATTCCGACTACCTTATTGACGGAGGAATTGTCACAAATAATCCATCACTTGTAGGTGTAGTTGATGCTTTGACATTCGAAAGAGCCAGTAAGAGAGGCACCTCAAAGCCAACTGGACTCCATGATATTTTACTACTTTCCATAGGAACTGGAGAACAGACCGATAAGTCATACGATCTTAAACCATTACTTAATGCAGGTAAATTGGACTGGCTTATTCAATTACCATTGGGAAAATACAATTTAAACTCTCCTATTATTGAAATTATGATGTATTCACAAGCCAAAGTCATAGAGTTTCAAACTAAAACATTACTTGAAACTCATTCAGGCATTTATAGAAGAATCAATCCAAAAATTGCCTCGAAAATGAAGCTCGACGATACGGATTGTTTTGGTGAACTGAAAAATATTTCAGATCTGCAAGCCGATGACTACAAATGGCTTAATGAGAATATGATAGGAGAAGAATCATGATTTACGACTGTGCAAACGAAATGACGCGATACCACAATAAGAAAGTTCGACTTTCAAAGGAAGAGCAAGATAAGCTACGAGGCTATCGTGATGCCAACTTGGATCGCTTAAAGAATGGTCTAGAAAAAAATGATGAACCAGCATATAAAAAGGATATATCGCAAGGATCATATGCGATGCATACTATCAACCAACACCCGAACAATGACTACGATATTGATGTGGGCATTATTTTTGATCGAGAAGATCTCAAAGGTAGTCAAGGTGGTGACAAAAGTGCCTTGGCAGCCAGACAGATGGTTTGTGAAGCTATGCAGAATGACCGATTCAATAGAGCGCCCGAAGTGCTGAAAAACTGTGTCCGTGTCTACTATGAAGAGGGTTACCATGTCGATATGCCGGTATATCGGCAATACGAAGATGGAAACGGCGATATCGTTCAAGAGTTGGCAAGCAGTGACTGGGAAGAGTCCGATCCTGAAGCCATTACAAAATGGTATAACGAAACAGTAAAAGAGAAAAGCCCTGACACCGATAACGGAAGACAGATGCGTCGGGTTACTAGGCTCATAAAAAAATGGGCACGCAGCCGCAGTTCATGGAATATGCCGAGTGGTTTTATCATTAGTGTATTGGTAGATGAAAAATATATAGCTGAAGAGGGACAAGATGATGAAGCTCTATATGAAACACTGAAAGCTATCAGGGATCGTCTTGAAGATGATAAAGATGTATATAACCCCGTCAATGGCGAGCTGATAAGTGATGGGAAAGAAGCACAGCTTCAAAAAATGTACGATGAACTCGATAAAGCACTTAACGAGGTTTTAGATGTTTTGGTAGATCCAAATTGTAGCTACGAAGACGCTATGAAAGCTTGGAGTAAATTCTTCAACGATGATTTCTTCAAAGAGCAAATTAGAGAATCCACTGAAAGCCAAAGAGAGTTTGAATCAGTTAAAGTAATGGCAAAGCCATGGCGATCCAGCTGACGCAAGCGGATATCGATTGGGTTAGTGATCGATATCCAAATATTGAGTATGCTCCCGACCGTAATGAGTTTCACGGTGAAATATATTTCAAGCGAAAGCACGAAGATGCATCTATCGCGGATGCCTACAGTGTCAGAGTGTCCCTTAATGAGCTAGATAGTTATACTGGATTGCCAAAAGTCTTTTGCAAAACAGACAAAATAAAAAAGATCGCTGAGGCTCATCAAGTTGCTCTTGAAGATTTGCATATCAACCCTGATGGCTCGTTTTGCTTAACTATGGAGGGGAATGA
>JALWBF010000065.1:0-1582 GCA_027016055.1 Archaeoglobaceae archaeon
GAGCATAACCATCGAAGCCAAACCTCCCGAACTTTCTACCGCTTCGACTGCATCCTTTACAGCCGAATCCAAATCAATCAAACCAGTTTTGAGAGCAAACGATTTAGACTGCTTGAAAAGCGATTCCACCGTAGGCTTCCTTAAAAATTCTTTGAGACTTTCCCTACCAATTTTTGCAATTTTGTTCAGTGAAAAATCCGATAGTATCTGCTCGGTAGGCAGATCACCCATTATGAGAACGTCGAGATCGATATTCCAGAGAAATCTATCAACAACGCATTTGGATGGGCATGAGGCGGATTTTCTAACAACGACACCGCCGAAGGATTGCGTAACCACATCTCCCAAGCCGGTTCTATTGATAACTTCAGCCTTATGAGCCAAATCCGCGAGCTCGAAGAAAGATCTGTTTAAGTTTAGGACTTCGTTTATTTCGAAAGCGGAAGCCAAAGCTGAAGCTCCGCTCATTCCAAAACCGCATCCAGCCGGAAAATCCATCTCAATTCGAATTTCACCCTCAAAACCCATCTGTTGGGCAATCGTTCGAACGGTCGGAAAATTCCAGTCTTCACCGTTTACGATTACGGAAAGCTTGCTCGAAGGTCTGGCAGACACTCTGACGCCTCTATTCAAAGCTAAGCTTACGCCCAAGGATCCCGATTCTAAGGGATCGTTCTCAATTGAAGGAGAAAAGAAACATGTAAGGCTTGCCGGCGAGAAGAACATACTACAAGCAATCTTCAATGTATATTTGAATTATTCTCTCCGCAACCTCGCTCTTCAAACCTTCTATCCACTCTTTCCGCTTTTCCGTTATCGCCACAACCCTCGTATCTGAAGTTCCCATACCTTTCTCTTTCACATCGTTCGCAACCACCATTTCAAGCTTATCTTCAGACATCTTATCCTCAGCAACCCTTACAAGTTCCTCATCGCTCAATCCGGTTTCAGCTTTAAATCCTATTATATGCCCATTATAGACCTTCCTAACTTCCTTTATGATCTTAGGTGCCATCTTAAGCTTAATCGTAAGTTCTTGGGTCGTCTTAATCTTGCTCTCAGCCATATCAACTGTGAAGTCGGAAGGTGCTGCGGCGGAAACGAATAAATCCGCATCCCTGACTTCATCAAGAACGGCTTTGAGCATATCCATGACGGATCTAACGGTTATTTGCCTAAAATTCGGCAGATCGTAGCTTAGGGGTTTCGATGTTATTAAAACGACTTCAGCTCCTCTTCTCCAGCATTCCAGAGCTATTTCGTTTCCCATTCTTCCAGAGCTTCTGTTGCTTATAAACCTTATCGGATCTATATGCTCGTAAGTAGGCCCTGAAGTAACTACAACCTTTTTTCCAACCAATTCTTTGGAATATAGCGATCTTTCAACGAACAGACATATTTCATCTATACTCGCAAGCTTAGCCTTCCCTTCCTCAATCCTCGGCGGCACTATCTCGACACCCAAATCTCTCAGCTTAGCTAGATTATCTGCTATTGCATCGAACATAGCCTTGTGCATAGCCGGAGCAACCACTATTTTCTTTCCCGAACCCAAAGCGGTTAAAGCCATCAGGGTTGGAGG
>JALWBF010000065.1:1592-11913 GCA_027016055.1 Archaeoglobaceae archaeon
AATCAGCAAGAGATCTGCGATTCCGTTTAAGCCCAGAAGCTTGACGTGTTCGGCTCTCCTGATTTCGGTTATAACTTCGTTATCCGTGGCGAATTCCAAAGCGTTCGGATGAATTACCTTGGTAGCATCGTTACTCATCACAGCTATTACTTCAGCCCCTCTCCTCCTAAGTTCTCTCGCAAGCTTTACCGTCTCAACAGCCGCTATGCTTCCGGTAACTGCTAAAACGATCTTTTTACCTTTCAGCTTCATGTCAATCCTTCAGAACCTTATGAACTTCCTCCAAATCGCATTCGATCGGCTTTCCGAAGCTTATGGGCTTCGATTCCTCTTCGGAATATCTTGGAATTACGTGGATATGGGCGTGCATAATTTCCTGTCCGGCAACCTTGTTTACGTTCGTTATTATGTTGAATCCCTCCGCACCGAGCTTCTTAAGCTTCTCGCATACTATCTTAACGGCATTCGTTAAATCCTTCGCAATATCGCTCGGCATTTCCAAAATGCTTTCGTAGTGCTCCTTCGGAATTACAAGCGTGTGCCCCTTGCTTATCGGGCGGATATCCAAGAACGCCATAACCTTTTCATCCTCATATACGACGAACGATTTTATCTCCTTATTTGCGATCTTGCAGAATATGCACATGCTCGATCATGATATATTTGAGTTTAAAAGCGTTAGCACTTGTGAGCTTGCCCGATCAAACTTTGAATATCTTCACCGTAAATCCTTAAATAGGACTCCAAACTCTCAATCAAACTCTTGAAGATGTGTCTGCTATAAAAAAGAGCCGAACCTATCTGAACGGCTGTAGCTCCAGCCAGTATAAATTCCACGACATCCTTCCAGTTCGTTATTCCCCCGCAGCCGATTATCGGAATGCTCAGCTCTTCGAACAGATCCCAGACGCATTTTAAGGCAATCGGTTTTATCGCTTCCCCGCTGACTCCACCGCTTACGTTACTCAGAATGGGCTTTCTGCTAATTATATCCACGGTCATTCCCTTAATCGTATTTATTGCAACGACTCCATCCGCCTTGGCTTCCTCGCAAACCTTACCGATTTCAACTATATCCATGTGAAAGGACAGCTTCACAAAAACAGGCTTATTTGTCGAAGCTTTCACCGTCTTTACGATTTCCTCAACCAATTCCGGGTCCCTTCCAATTTCCAAGCCGAGTTTCTTAGCATGTGGACAACTTAGATTCAATTCGAATGCGTCGGCGATGGGGAAATGCTCTACAAGCCTTGCAAAATCTTCGGGCTTGGAGCCATACAAACTAACGATGAGCGGGCAATCCTTTTTAAAATTTGATAGTTCCTTGGCGAAATCTTTAGCGGAGGGAGAAGCCAGACCTACGGCATTGATGATCCCGCAACGCCAGTTTAAAACGCAGGGATTTCTGTAACCTTCTCTAGCTTCTAAACCAACTGATTTCGTTACTACGGCTCCGGCATGCTTCGCTATTCTGTTTAGAGAGGATGCATAGCTTCCCAAAATCCCGCTTGCTAAGATGAGTGGATTTCTAAGCTTTAAGCCAGCCAACTCTATCTCCAGCATTGAATTGAGTAATCCAAGACTGTTTTAAGCTTTTGTCGAACGGAAAAATTATTAAATCAAACTATTTTTATTTCAAGTCAAGTGGGGTGATCCAACGGTGAGATCGCTGATGCTAATCCTGATGTTACTACTTGCAATTCAGACTGCTCAAGCTTGGACTTTTCACGGAAACGCGCAAAGAACTGGGAATTTCAGCGATATTGTCCCGATTACGGATCAGCTCGTTTATAAGGTTAAGATCGGCGGACTTGTTGATAGCTCGCCTACAGTTTACGATGGAAACGTTTACGTGATAAGCTGGTATGGGCAGTGGTATGGCGAATCCTCGCATTTGGCATGTATAAACGCCACCAATGGCAGTATAATCTGGGAAATAAAAGCGGAAGGGGCTTCAACGCCGTGCGGTTACGACGGAAAGATCTTCGTTGGACTTTTGAACGGATCTCTGATGTGCGTTAATGCTGATAACGGAAGGATTATTTGGATAAAAAAGCTTGAAAGCAATCCGAAGTGGTGGGGTATTGCTTCATCGCCATTGGTTTATAACGATACGCTTTACGTAACGACGTTCTCAAACGGAACTCTCTGGGCTTTAAGTTTAAACGGTAGCGTCAAGTGGAAGATAACCACGGGAGGCGAAATAAGTCACTACACATCGCCTTCGGCATATGAAGGTCTTATATTCTTCGCAGGAAACGAATCCGTAAACGGAACATACGTAAACGAGCTTATATGCACAAACGAAAGCGGTGGTATCGTTTGGAAATTCCAAGTTGATAGCCCAATTCTGAGTTCACCAGCTATAGGATACGGAAAAGTCTTCTTTACGACGATGCACAGAATTTATGCCGTAAATATTTCGAATGGAAAAGAAGTTTGGAACGTTTCGATAAACGGAACAATTTCAACCCCCGCTTTGGCATTCGGAGCTTTATTCGTAGGAAGTAGGGATGGAAAATTGTATTGCATAGATGCGGAAAACGGAACTATTCTGTGGTCCTTCCAAGCGAACGGAAAGATAGATTCATCGCCGGCAGTCGCGAACGGCATAGTATTCTTTGCCACAAACACGCCCAACGGAACTATATACGCTTTATATCCGAACGGAACGTTGCTCTGGAAGTATACTCTCATTCCGCCTGAGGGCAAATACTACAACATAATGTCCTCCCCATTCATCTGGAACGGAAAGCTGTTCATAGGAGCGGACGACGGCAACCTTTACATATTCGGAATATGGAAAGGCGACGTAACGCTCGCACCGGGCAACTTTACTGTTGTGGCAGATAACGGAAAAACCTACATCGTTCCCAATATGACCGCTTTAGGAGCTTTGAACGAGGCTTCAAAGCTCGGTGGTTTCAGCTACACTATAAACGAGACTTGGGGCGGAGGAAATCTCTATCCTACTTCGATAGGCGGGATAAGGGGTGCTTGGTGCTACGAAGTGAACGGAATTGCGCCGATGACCGGAACGAACAAGTATAATGTAAGTGATGGCGATACCGTAGTGTTCTGGCTCTGGACTAAGAGCGGGGATAATCCGAAAAACGCTCCGAATGAAGTGATAATTCACGTTCATGCAAGGAAGATCGTGATAAATAACCTCAGAGTTAGCGATGGAAGAAGGGGAGGAAACGCTACGGCATACGTTAACGTAACAGCTTTAAAGTCCGGCTGGTTCGTGATAGTCGTCAGCGGGACAAATGATAAAGGGGACAGCATTGCGGGAATTTCGACTGTTAGGCTGAACTTCGGAGAAACGGTCAATGTTCCAGTTATAATCCCCATTCCGCAGCTCGTCCAAACCGGAACATACAGACTCTACGCCGGAGTTTACGAACTCAACAATTATCCGAACGAACTTCTGACTTGGTTCGGAAGTGCTAATTGCAAAATAAGCTGAGGTGATGGCATGAAAAGACTTTTGATTTTATTTATACTTTTAATCGCAATCCAGCAGGCAAATGCGCTAAATTTGAACGTTCAAGGAAATGTCGTTAATAAGCCGGTGACAGTTACAACGGATAAGCCAGCCCTTATAATATTCAGAATGAACAACGGAACACCAATCTACGCTTACGGAACTTCGGCTAAGTTCATACCTCATATCACCGGCAAGTTGCTGATAGAAGCCATAGCCGGTGGCGAGAAGGCTGTTAAAATTGTAGAGATACGGAAACCTTCAACCGTCTCAAGCGGAAGCAGTAGCTCGAACATCTATTGGCAGGGAACAGTCTATCTGCCAAACGGAACCTTCACCAAAAAAGCAACCAACGGCAAGGTTTACACGATAAAGTGGAGAACTGCTTTGGGAGCTTTGGAAAAAGCTTCCCAGCTCGGGGGTTTCAGCTATACGATAAAAGAGACCCAATGGGGACCTTTCGTAAGCTGCATAGCCGGAAAGTGCGAAGGAAGCGAAGGGGCGACATCCGGCTGGATGTATTGGGTTAACTACCCGAACGAACCACTGCCGGGAGTATCTGCAGACAAATACGAAGTTCACGACGGAGATGTAGTTTACTGGTTCTTTGCGAGGAGCATGAGCGATACGCCGGATACATCCAGCATGGTAATCAAGATATACGTTCACTATGCAAGCAAAGCCAAACAAGTTACGTCCGGCGTATCTGTTACATCCGGCAAGACAAAAGTTTCATCCGTTTTCGAAAAAACCGTAACGGTTGAAGCCGGGAAGCCGAAGGAGATAGAGATTAGGAAGGACAACATCGTGAAAATTATCATAAAGCCGAAGGAGAGCGGATCTTACACGGTTAAGGTTGAGAAGGCTGAGCCGAAGGAGAAGCCAAATGCTATAGCAACTTACGCATTCTTCAATTTAACGGTAAACAAGCCGTGCAGTGCGACGATAGAGTTCGAAGTTTCTAGGAGCTGGATGGAAGGTCACGGCTTCAAGCCGAACCAGATTTCCCTGCTAAAATTGGAGAAGTATTGGATAGAGCTTCCGACGAGGTTCTTGGGGAATGACAGCAAGTATTACTACTTCGAATCGAACGTTAGCTCATTCAGCACGTTCGCGATCGCAGTAACGAGGTGGAGCAACTTCCCCTTAAATGCGACGGATAAACCGATTTTAAAGGCTCTTCGGTATCTCAAATCCGTCCAACACAGCGACGGAGGATTCGGGGAGAACGAAAGCAGCTTCGCCAAAACATGCTGGGTTATAATGGCTCTCGTTTCAGCGAAACAGAATCCATACAAGTGGGTTAAGGACGGAAACTCTTCTGTAGATTATCTGAAGCACGAAATAAGGAGGCAGATCGATAAGATGGGAACTGCCGATCTCGCGAGGACGATATTGACGGTTATTGCTATAGGAAAAGATCCGAGAAACTTCACCGGAATAGATCTCGTCTCGAAGCTTAAGGAGAAAATTAAGCCGAACGGACAGATAGGAGACCACATTTACACTACGATCTGGGGAATAATAGCGCTGAAAGCCTGCGGAGTTGACGTTTCTAAATCGGTTGAATGGCTCAAGATGCATCAAAACTCTGATGGCGGCTTCGGATGGACAGTCGGAGCTAAAAGCGATTACGATGATACCGCAGCGGCAATAGTCGCTTTAATCGAAGGAGGAGTTCCGAGGAACTCGAGTGTGATAAAGAGGGCGTTGGATTTCCTAAAAACAGGGCAGAATGAAGACGGTGGCTTCAGATACTTCGGAAACTCGGCGAGTAATTCGG
Source organism: Archaeoglobaceae archaeon (assembly GCA_027016055.1). Lineage (GTDB taxonomy): Archaea > Halobacteriota > Archaeoglobi > Archaeoglobales > Archaeoglobaceae > WAKM01. The sequence goes on from JALWBF010000065.1 coordinate 6,863, forward strand.
CAAGCGATGCTTGGGCGATATGGGGAATAATTGCGAGCGGTCAGAATCCGACTGAATGGAAGAAGAACAACGTAAGCGTTGTCGAGCATCTGCTAAGCCTTCAAGCCGAGAAGGGTTACTTTAAGTATACTAAGTATCAGGTTTCGAATCCTTGCTACATGACGGCTTGCGCGATTATGGCTTTGCTCGGCAAGTATCCGCCGGTCTATCCTTCAGGCTACGTTAACTTAACGATTCCGACGCCGGCTCCTAAGCCAACGCCCACAGCCGTTCCAACCCCGGCTAAACCCAAGCCAACTGCCGTAACACCTGCAATAACTCCGGTTGCCGTCCCAACCAAGACGCCGGCGAAGGTTACGACTAAACCGACGTTCAGGATCGACGGATTCACAGCTATAATCGGATTGCTGGGAATAGCGATAGCTCTGGCGGTGAGGAGGATATGAAGAGGTTACTATTGTTATTTTTATCGATTCTCTTACTCGGCTGTTCCGCTGTAAGCGTTAGATCTCATCATGCCATCAATTACTCTTACGTTAATTACTCCTATCTAAACAAGGGAATAATAGAAAAAGCGGATGAAGTGATAGTAACCGACGACTTCGGATTTAAGGTTATCGTAAAGAAGTATCCCCACAGGATAGTTTCGCTGGCTCCTTCGAATACCGAAATCCTCTTCGCCTTGGGCTTGGGGAACAGGGTTGTGGGAGTAACAGACTACTGCGACTATCCGCCGAAAGCCGTGAAGCTCAAAGAAGAAGGAAAGATCAAATCGATAGGCGGTTTCTCGACTGTAAACGTTGAGAAGGTAGTAGCTCTGAAACCGGATTTGGTGGTCGCAGCATACGGAAACGGATTGGGCAATATAGAAGCGATAAAGCGTTTCGGAATTCCGGTGATATGCTTCAATCCCAAAAGCTTAAGGGATGTTATGAGGGACATCTGGATACTCGGCGTCGTAACAGGAACCGAGCGGAATGCAACGAAGCTGATAAGGTTTATGGAGGAGAAGATAAAGCGTGTGGAGGAGATCGTAAGCCATGCAAAAACAAGACCGAGGGTAGTTCATATACTCTGGAACGATCCCATCTGGGTCAGCGGAAGGGGAACTTTTGTGGACGAACTCATAAGATTGGCCGGAGGAGAAAACGCGGTAAAGAAGAAGGGATGGATTGTAATAAGCAAGGAGGAACTTCTAAGGCTGAATCCGGACGTTATAATCGTGAACAGCGGAAACGGTATGAGCCCTAAGGGCAAAAACGTTCTATACGATTGGCTGATGCATGATAAAATCCTCAGCCGGCTCAAAGCTGTTAGGAACGGTAGGGTTTATGTTATCGATGCGGATATAGTTTCAAGACCTTCATACAGGTTGGTATATGCGCTCGAAGAGTTTGCCAAATTCATACATCCGGAGCTATTTGGAGGTAATACTTCCGCTGTCGATCTTAGCTCTGCTCACGCTTGCAATATCACCAGCACTGGGCTCGGTAGCGATACCGCCAAAGTTTGTGGCTAAGGCTTTCATAGATGCGATAACTGGAAAGCGGTTAAGCTTGGACGAGAGAATAGTTGTGGATCTCAGGGTTCCGAGGGTTCTCATGGCTTTCATAACGGGAATGGCTTTATCCACTGCCGGAGTTGTTATGCAGGCTGTGTTCAGAAATCCCTTAGCCGATCCATTTATATTGGGCGTTTCGGCCGGAGCTGCTGTTGGAGCGATATTGGGAATGCTTATGTTCTTCAGCATATACGCCATCTCAATTTCGGCTTTTATTTCATCACTGCTCGCAGTCTTTGCCGTTTATAACTTGGCAAGGGTTAGGGGTAGAATAACTACAGAATCCCTTCTCCTAGCCGGAATAGCCGTGAACTTCTTTCTCTACGCTTTGGAATGTCTGATGCTGATAAGGTTCAACAGGGCTCATCTCATCCTAACGTGGCTTACCGGATTCTTCGGAAACGTCGAATGGTTGGAAGTCAAGGTAAGTGCTGTTCCCGTGCTCGTCGGAGTGGCTTCGATTTGGGTTTTCGCGAGAGATCTGAACGCCATGAGCTTCGGGGAGGAGACTGCCCATTATTTGGGCGTAGACGTTGCGACCGTTAGAAAAATTCTGCTGGCTATTGCATCACTCATTACAGCCGTTTGCACGTCATTCGTCGGAATAGTGGGATTCGTCGGTCTAATGATACCGCATATGCTCAGAATGTTGATAGGTGCCGATCATCGGATTCTAATTCCGTCTTCAGCCCTATTCGGCGGTATATTTTTGGTTTGGACAGATACATTCGCAAGAACTATCATGAACGATTCAGTTCCGGTCGGAATAATCACTATGCTCTGCGGAGCGCCGTTTTTCATATACCTTTTAAGGGCAAAACAAAAAATTTAATTAACTTCCGTTATATTTCTTAGGGATGAAGCATCTAATCTCAATGGCCGATTTGACTCCAGAGGAGCTTGAGGAAATCCTCGAACTTGCGGAAAAGCTCAAAGAAGAGAGATACAAGGGAAGGGTAACGGATTACTTAAAGAACAAGAGTCTTGCTATGATATTCGAGCTACCTTCGACAAGAACGAGAATATCTTTCGAGGTTGCCATGACTGACTTGGGCGGGCACGCTTTATATTTAAGCTGGAACGATCTCCAGCTCGGCAGAGGGGAGCCTATAAAGGATACAGCCCGTGTCTTAAGCAGATACGTTCATGCGGTGATGATGAGGGTTCGAAATCATGAGACGATAGTTGAATTCGCGAAATATTCCACGGTTCCGGTGATAAACGGTTTGAGCAATTTGGAGCATCCCTGCCAGATAATTGCAGATCTGCTTACGATAAAAGAATACAAAGGAAATCTTAAGAACGTTAGGCTGGCTTGGGTTGGAGATGGAAACAACGTCTGCAACTCGCTCATTTTGGCTTCGGCTCTAACTGGAATGAAGATGGTTGTTTCAACACCGAAGGGATACGAGCCGAATGAAGATATCGTTAGGAAGGCTATTGAGATGGGTGCAGATTTAACCTTCGAGCCGGATCCGGCTAAAGCCGTGCAAAACGCTGATGTAATTTACACGGACGTCTGGGTTTCGATGGGGCAGGAGGCTGAAAGGGAAAAGAGGCTTAGGGATTTCGCCAAGCATCAGGTCAGCGAAGCCTTAGTTAGCATGGCTAAGGACGATGTAATAGTCATGCACTGCTTGCCAGCTCACAGAGGGGAGGAGATAACCGAAGAGGTCTTGGAAGGAGAACATTCGATCGTTTTCGACCAGGCCGAAAACCGTTTGCACGCTCAGAAGGCTATACTTCTAAAGCTAATAGGTGGTGAGGAGGTTGACTGACTGGAATGCCGTTGTCGATAGGATTACGAACTTCATAAGGAAGGTAGTTGAGGATGCAAACGCCGAAGGAGTAGTGGTCGGCTTGAGCGGGGGTGTCGATAGCTCTACAACCGCATTTCTATGCGTTAAAGCCCTCGGAAGCGACAGGGTTTTGGGAATTATAATGCCGGAAAGGGGGGTTACGAGGGAAGAGGATATAGACGATGCCCTCAAAATTTGCGAGATACTTGGAATAGATTACAAGTTCGTTGAGATAAATCCGATGGTTGAAGTTTTCCTTAACGAGCTCGGCGAGGGGAGCAAGATTGCAGTTGCAAACCTTAAGCCTCGAATTAGGATGATCATCAACTACTACTTCGCAAACAATCTGAACAGGCTTGTAGCCGGAACAGGAAACAAAAGCGAGCTTTTAACGGGCTATTACACCAAATACGGCGACGGCGGTGTGGATTTCCTTCCAATCGGTGATCTATACAAGACCGAGGTTTTTGAGCTCGCAAGATTTTTGGGAGTTCCCGATAGAATAATTCGCAAGAAGCCATCGGCTGGACTTTGGATCGGGCAGACAGATGAAGGCGAGCTCGGAATAACGTATGCGAAGCTAGATACGATTCTGAAAGCTTTGGAGAAGGGAATGAAGCCGGAAGAAATTCCGAAGGAGTTCGATGTAAGCGAGGATGAAGTTAGAAGGGTTGTGGAGATGGTCGAGAGGAGCAAGCACAAAAGGGAACCTCCGCCGATCGTAAGGGTTAGAGATTTGATCGACTGATCATTTTAAATATCCTAATTCCCTAACCTTCCTTATAACAGCCTCCACCTCCTCATCAACGCTCATCCTGTCAGTATTTAAAATTAGTTCGGGGTTTTCGGGTTCTTCGTATTCGCCATCGAATCCCGTTAACCCCTTTATCTCCCCCCTCAAGGCTTTGGCATAAAGACCCTTCGGATCCCTCTTTATTCTAACTTCGAGCGGGCATCTGAGATAAACCTCGACGAACCTCCCAATTTCTTTCCTCGCATACTCCCTCCATTCCCTGTATGGTGCAATAACCGAGACGATCGTAATTATCCCGTTTCTTGCCAACAGCTTAGCCATCTCAACGACAACTCGGTTATGCATCTCCCTCTCCTTCTTGCTAAATCCCAAATCCGGATAAAGCTTGCTTCTTATTCCATCTCCATCGAGCGTTTCAACCTTATAGCCCATTTCCTCCAACCTCTTCGCCAAAGCTCTTGCAAGCGTTGTTTTACCCGCTCCGCTCGGCCCAGTAAGCCAGATCACGAAGGACATATGACGTTCCCCCTAAGCGTTTTTGCAACGTCGCTCAAGCCCAAAAGATTTAGAACGGTTGGAGCGAAATCGTAAATCGTGCACTGAATTTGCTTGCTTTCATTCATCTCCGGCAAATGCATAGCGAATACACCGTATTCGGAATGAACGGCATCATCAGGCCCCGTATCGTTTTCGAGCAGATAGTTCGTTTCCCAGCCAAGAGTTCCGGCGGAACGCCAGTAGAGGTCGTCAAAGTAAACCATCATATCCGGCTTATCCCCCTTCGAAACCGGATAAATTTCTTCAGGATAGAACACCTTAGTGTCCCACTTTTCCCCGTTCGGTCCTCTTATCGATCTGATCATATCCGCAATCTCATCTCTGATCTTATCGTATTCCGAAATCCTTATCACACCCTTAGGCTCCCTTCCCCTTACAT
>JALWBF010000066.1:0-1197 GCA_027016055.1 Archaeoglobaceae archaeon
GCCCCTTCGGACAGTATGCTTTTATGATCTTCCTCTCAACATCCTCAGCCGAATCCCGCACGGATATGTAGTTACCCTTCGAAGAACTCATCTTTTGCCCATCCAATCCGACGAGAATCGGTGTGTGCAGGCATACAGGGGCTTTGTATCCTAACCTCGGCAGATTCTCCCTTGCGAGCATGTGTATCTTTCTCTGATCCATTCCTCCAACGGCCAAATCGACGCCCAAGTGTGCTATGTCCAAAGCCTGCATGAGCGGATATATCATCTGGGAAACCATAGGATCCTCCTTTCTCCTGCTTACCTCATCCATGCTTCTCCTCGCCCTATTCAGCGTCGTTATTCGAGCCATCTTCAATACGTCGAGCACGTAATCCCTGCTCAGCTGATATTCGCTTCCCAAAACGAACTTAGCTTTGCTCTCATCCAATCCCAAAGCTATGAAGGCTTTTTTGTTGTATTCCGCAATCTTCGCGATCTCATCGAAATCTCCCTTCTCGTTGAGATAGGCGTGAACGTCAGCAAGGAGAACTATAACTCTGAATCCGGCCTGCTGTAGATCCATGAGCTTTTGAACGGTCATCATGTGTCCCAAATGTATCTCTCCGCTTGGCTCGTAGCCGACGTAAGCTGTCGGCTTGTCGTTAACTTCCAAAAGTTCTCTCAGCTCATCCTCGGTGACGATTTCAATCGCGTTCCTCGTAACCAGTGAAATCCTCGTCTCTAAATCCATAAAACTGGCAGGGCTAAATGGGTTTAAAAAATCATCGACGACTGATGGTCTTTTCTTCAATTAGCTAACCGGCTCATAGACTATCCCCAACTCTTTTGCATAATCGTATGCTTCTCTCATTTCTTCAGCACTCGGGCGTCTTGCAATATCCCTCCATCTCTCCGGATACCTCGCAACAAGAAACTCTGGTCTATACTGTTCCATTACGTTCACCAAAGCCCTCGGACAATTTTCCGCGATCCATTTCAGAACGGGTTTAGTGCAACAATCAATATGGTTCGGTAGGACGAGATGACGTATGATTATATCCGCCCAGTCGTGAGCCCACTTTATGTTCCTCGTTACAACCTTCCAGTAATTCTTTACCGAGCTCAACCTTTTCGCACATTCGTCGCTTCCGTATTTAAAATCTGGGAGCCAGATATCGATAACCTCCCTCAGAAGCTTCATAGTCTCCTCGCTGC
>JALWBF010000066.1:1207-3704 GCA_027016055.1 Archaeoglobaceae archaeon
GTAGAATATAGTCCCGCTCGGAACCAGAGGAGCTTCCTCACCGTGATGAAGGAAATAGCTGTGAACGTAAACCTTATCCACACCGCAAACTCCTATCTCTCCTTCTTTCCTATTAACTCCGCACCTCCTCTCGCAAAACTCGCATTTCTCATAAATCCTCTTCGCTATTTCTATCTTAACGTCCAGAAAGTTTGGATCTGCATCTTCAAGATCCCTAAAATCGATTTCACCCGATCTTATCTTAGCAAACGTTTCATCGAACTTCTCGGAAAGATGCTCATGAAGATTCCAAAGCTCTTCCAAGCTTAAGCTTTTCGGATCTTTTTCGACCGGTATCTTCTTGCATATCATGAACTTGGCCGGCTTTTCGTTATCCATCACAGCTTTATACCAAGCCAAGCGTTCCTGAACGGTGGGATCTTCCCAAACGAGTATGGAGTCGGGGCGGAATATCTTCCACATCGATTTAATTTTCTCAGACGGTTATAAAACGGTTGCCGACAGGTGATCGTAAAACGTTAATAACCCTTAAGCCGATCATTAGAGCATGTTCAAGAGCGTAAACGGCATACTTCATGTGGAAGATGTCAGCGTTACGGATTTAGCTGAGAAGCTCGGAACTCCGCTGTATATCACATCGAAATCGAAGCTTGAGTTAAATCTGAAGGCTTACAAGGATGCTTTTCCGGAAGCGGGTCTGCTTTATGCTGTGAAGGCTAACAACAACCTATCAATTATGAGGATAATTGCAAGGAAGGGATTCGGAGCGGATGTTTTCAGTGCCGGAGAGCTTTACATGGCGTTGCTTGCAGGATTCAAGCCAGAAAAAATTCTATTCAACGGAAACTCGAAGAGCGATGAGGAAATCAGAATGGGTATAAGAACGGGCGTGAAGTTCAGCGTAGATAGCATCGATGAACTCTACACCATTTCAGAGATAGCAGTTGAAGAGGGCAAAGATGTTGAGATTGCCTTCAGGATAAATCCGGAAATAGACCCCAAAACGCATCCGAAGATTGCAACGGGCTTGAAGACTTCGAAGTTCGGAATACCTTGGGAGAATGTGCTCGATGCCTACAGGCTTGCGTTGGAGTTGCCGAACGTCGTTCCCATAGGTATCCACTGCCACATCGGAAGCCAGATCACAGAGCTCAGTCCTTTCGTTGAGGCTTTAAACAGACTTTTCGATGTAGCGGTGAAGCTTGAGGAGATGGGGATAGAAGTCAAGTTTTTGGACTTGGGCGGCGGATTGGGGATAGATTACGAAGGAAAGGGTGCACCGACTCCGAAGGATTTTGCGGACGTAATTACGCCGGTATTCGAAAAACGTTGCAAGGATCTGAAGTCGAAGCCGGAGCTATGGTTGGAACCGGGAAGGAGCATAGTCGGAGACACCACGATTCTTCTAACCAGAGTAAACGCCGTGAAGAGGTCTTACAAGAACTTCGTTGCGGTCGATGCCGGATTCAATCTGCTAATACGTCCGGCTATGTATGGGGCATACCACAGAGTAGCAGTTGCAAACAAGATGGATCAGCCTGCTGAAGAAGTTTACACGATAGTTGGGCCTATCTGTGAGAGCGGAGACATTCTTGCAGAAGATCGAAAGCTTCCGAAGGTCGAAAAGGGCGATCTCATTGCCATATTCGATGCGGGAGCCTACGGCTTTGTTATGAGCAGTCAATACAACGGAAGACCGAGATGCGCGGAAGTGCTCGTGGATGGCTCGAACTGGTTTGTAATAAGGGAAAGAGAGAACTTCTACGATCTAATAAGCAAGCAGATAATTCCGGACTTTCTGCTTTGATTTTTATTTTCCTACGCTCGCGCTGTAGTTAAGTATTAGGATCCGGTAAGGTTTTTTATGGCGAGATCGATCGTAAACATTCCGGAAATCGTCGGATCGCTACCAAAAGAAGATAGAGAGCTGTTCGATAGAATCTACCGATACTACGTTGAAGTCGGAAAGCTGAAATTGCCCGATGGAATCAGAGATTTAAGGGAATTCGGGGAATGCGAGGAGCAGACGATTGTCAGGGTTACGAATAAAATAACGCTCGAAAGCACCCTTTTCAACGAACTTAGAGCTAAGAGACCCATAGAAGCAAAAATGGAAAGCATAAACTACTCATTGGAAGAATGTAGGTTCTGTAGAGCTGAAGAGCTGACGGCAGAGGATGTTTTTGGAAGAATAAAAGGCAAGCATTGCGTAACTGCGAGCAACATGGCGAAATACGATTACCTTCATGCTATAATAATTTTTGGAGATCACGATCCCTTCGTTTGCGAGGAAGAGAAGATAAGGGATTACCTGAAAGTTGCTCGGGCTTGGTTTGAGGAAGCCAACAGGTTCGACGAATCGGCGAGGTATCCGTTTTTTATGTGGAACTGCCTTTGGAGAGCCGGTGCGAGCGTAATCCACGGGCATGCTCAGGTTCTGCTATCAAAGGAGCCTTACGCGATGCAGGAGTTCTATAATAAAGTCAGGAAGCTATAC
>JALWBF010000067.1:0-3188 GCA_027016055.1 Archaeoglobaceae archaeon
TTATTGCCCAGCTCCCCCAGCGCATCGGCAAAATACAAAGGCCAGGGCAGGCTGTAAAGGGTAAAGGCTACACAGGCCCAGATAAGAATTTTGGCAGCTTTGGGGCTTTCAATGGAAGAGAAGGCCAGAAAGACCCAGAGTGGGGTGTCTTTGGTTTTGATCATATTGTGTCCTTGTGGAGGATCAGAAGTACCTGAAAAAACGTCATTATACATGCCACGGTGGTCGCTGCGTGATGTGAAATTGTGAAATGATTTTACAAAGTTTTGAAAAAGTGGAAGTATGAAATAAAACCACAAAAATTATGGATAAAAAGAAAACTCGCCAATATCGCCTGCATCACAAGCTTAAATACAGCCGCTATCCCCTGAGTATTTCCCAGTTATGTGATTATCTGGAGGTGTCAGATAAAACCCTGTATCGGGATATACATGAACTCAGGGATCAATACCTGGCACCTGTTCTTTTGCAGGATGGCTACCTCAGCTATGAAAAAACAGCCCGGAAAAGTTTTGAGTTGCCGGGTGTCTGGTTTTCGGATGATGAACTACAGGCCATGCTGGCAGCACAGCAACTGCTAAGTCAAATCCAGCCGGGTCTGCTGGATGAACATATCACACCGTTGAAACAACTCATTATCGATATGCTGAGCCGCCACGGGCATCCTCCAGAACAGGCTTTAAACAGAATCAGAATATTAGGTATAGGGCAGCGGCGTAGCCAGCCGCAACACTTTGTAAAAATTGCCGGGGTATTGCTGGATAGAAAACAATGCGAGATTGATTATATAAACCGGCAAACAACAGAGCTGACATCACGAACCATCTCGCCCCAGCGGCTGGTTTATTACCGGGACAACTGGTATCTGGATGCCTGGTGTCATGTGAAAAACGCTTTGCGTACCTTCTCACTGGATAATATACAAAATATAAAGCTGCTGGATGCAACGGCAGAAGATACCGATGAGGAACAGATGAAAGAACATCTGGAAACAGCCTATGGTATTTTTTCAGGAAGGGCTGATAAAACGGCTGTATTGCAGTTTACAGGTATATCAGCACGCTACATAGAAAAAGAACAATGGCATCCACAGCAACAGGGAAAATGGCAGCAGGATCAATATATTCTCAAAATCCCCTATCACAACCCCACCGAGTTGATTATGGATATTCTGAAATATGGCGCTGATGTAAAAGTTTTAAAACCGGCAAGTTTGCAGCAAGCGGTAAAAACAAAAATACAGAATATGCTTGGCCTGTATAAAAAATAATTTTCCAGTCTCATGTTTTGAGAAAGGGACAGGGTATAAAGGGCATAACAATAAAACACTGGCCTGAAAATGAGTAAATATGATTGCTGGGGGCAAAGGGAGAAATTATGGATCAATTAACTGATTTAAAAGCTATCTTGCATTCAAAGCGCGCCAATATTTATTATCTGGAAATGTGCCGTGTGATGCAAAAAGATGGCCGGGTGTTATATCTGACCGAGGCCAGAAATGAAAATCAGTACTGGAATATCCCTATTGCCAACACAACTGTTATTTTGCTTGGCACTGGCACATCCATTACCCAGGCCGCCATGCGTATGTTGGCCAGTGCCGGTGTTCTGGTGGGGTTTTGCGGTGGTGGTGCAACGCCACTATTTAATGCCACGGAAGTGGAATGGATGACACCGCAAAGTGAATATCGTCCAACAGAGTATATACAGGGCTGGATGAGGTTCTGGTTTGATGATGAAAAACGCCTGGCGGCAGCCAAACAGTTTCAGCAGGCGCGTATTCAGTATATGCAGCAGGTATGGTCAAAAGATCGTGATTTAAAAGCTGAGGGCTTTGATATAGATGATGAAAATATTGCCGGTTTTTTACTTGATACAAGCGAACGAATAAACACTGCGGCCAAAGTCAGTAATCTATTACAGATAGAAGCCGAGCTGACCAAACGGTTATATAAGTTTGCAGCCAATAAAACCCAGAGAAATGGATTTGTACGTGAAAGAATATCAACCGATGTCGCCAATGATTTTTTGAATCACGGTAACTATTTGGCTTATGGTTTGGCTGCCACCACATTATGGGTGCTGGGTATTCCACATGGTTTTGCCGTTATGCATGGCAAAACCCGTCGAGGTGCACTGGTATTTGATGTGGCTGACCTAATCAAAGATACACTGGTATTGCCCTGGTCATTTATCTGCGCTAAAGAAAACGCAACTGAGCAGGAGTTTCGCCAGCAATGCCTGCAGGCATTTACGGATCATAAATCGCTGGATTTTATGTTTGAACAGGTAAAGTCTGTGGCGCTACAGCACCATGAAAGTAAAGGTGAAAACCCATGATGGTCACCTTTGTATCCCAGTGTGAGAAAAAGGCACTGAACCGAACAAGAAGAGTATTAGACAGCTTTGCTAACCGTATTGGTGATAATACCTGGCAAACCGTAATCACTAACGAGGGTTTGAAGGCAGTTAAAAAACTACTGAGAAAAACAGCCTCAAAAAATACGGCTGTGAGTTGTCACTGGATACGCAGTCGTTCACGTTCGGAGCTGGTATGGGTGGTGGGCCGACGTTATGCTTTTAATCATCAAGGCCTTGTGCCCGTTAACTTCACATCAAAGGAAGTCATTATGGATAAATTGCCGATTGAAACCGGCCACCTGGTTGCTAACACAAAAATACAACCGATCAGTCATCACCTTTTTTCTGTGGGGTTTGTTGCTTACTACCTACTAGAAATAATAGGAATTGAAAATCCCAAATTGAAGCAATCAGCATTTATTTCCGGAATATTGCATGATATAGGAAAAATTGATCCTGAGTTTCAGAACTGGGTCAACAAAAAAAATAACAAGCTTCCTGAGAATATTATCCCGGAAGATGGAGTGCATATTAATGCGCCTAAAAAGTTTTCCTTTGAAAAACATCCAAGGCACCATGAACTGTCGTGGTTACTAAGTGAAGCATTACTGGCAGAATCATCTGCGATTTCAAAGCCCCAGCGTTTTCAGATTGCTCATGGTATCTATTGGCATCATACCAAACCCTTCAGAAAAGAAGACAAATTTACCGATGCGGGAAAAATATTTGCCATTTTTAATGCATCGTTAAGCGATACCAAATTCAACGATATTTATGATCAGGCGCATGCAGTATTGAGTGACGTAGTCAAATTTTCCAGTCTCTAT
>JALWBF010000067.1:3198-3646 GCA_027016055.1 Archaeoglobaceae archaeon
ATTACCAGATTTTACAAAAAGATTTGAACTAACAGACAAGAAGCTACCGATATTTAAAAAGTATGACAACATATTGGATGATCTGGACAGATATAAAGAGGATGTCAGGCACAATGCTTTGAACAATCTGGTCCGGGCTGCTGTGATTAGTGCAGACCGCCTGGTTTCATCCTGTTCGGCTGAAGATATTGAGGAATATATTGCTGAAGGCTCATTACGTGAGTTAGTGGATAACCGTACACAGGAAGCAGGTCAGTTACTCAGCGGAATACAAGATTGCCTCAATGGTTTTGATAGGCGTTTTCCTTCAAGTTCGCAAAATTCTGCACAAAGAGAAGCAGCAAAAAAACTGGCAAAGCTACAGAAGATTTCTGCAATTAATGAGTCTTCTAATATCAGTGTGCTTCAGGGCCCTGCCGGATGTGGGAAAACTAAAATTGCTCTGGAA
>JALWBF010000068.1 GCA_027016055.1 Archaeoglobaceae archaeon
CATTAGTTTTCATACCAATGAACACATCGCTACTACGTAAGCATAACTTGATCTCTTTAAAGGCATTGTAAGCGTCCTCAAGAATGTTTCTCAACTGTCTCGATGAAAAGATGATTGTAAGTTATTATCAAATCATTACGCTCACTCAATTTCTTCAGTAGCTCGATGAAAAAAGATTAAAAACCTACCGAGGCTTATAAAGGTAAAAGACCTTTCCCATAAACTCAACCCTTTTAACTCCATCCACCGATTCAAAGAAACTCAAATCCTCTCCGAACTTCCTAAGAAAATCCTTAAGCTGATCCTCCCTCATCGGATGCCTCTTCAGCAAAGCCTTCACCGCTTCTTCAGCGGATGAGAAACATTCGGCCGAAAACTCTCCAATCTCTGGATCTATAACCTTCACAACATCTCCCAATATCGCATTAGCTCTCATTATGCCGATTTCATCGGCTGGCTTCACGTTCAGTGCTGTCGGTCTTATAGGCGTTAGAAGATAAACTCCGTCCGGCTTTATTTTCTCCAAAGCGGATTTTATCGCGAAAAGGGCATCATCGCTGTCGTTGTAACCTTTGACGAGCATTATTTCTATGTAGAACTTCCCGTTATATTCCCTTCCGAATTCTATCATTCCGTCGATTATCTCATCTATCCTAAGATCTCTATGCGGTCTGTTTATCCTTCTAAACGTTCTCTCATCTCCCGCATCGAGCGAAGGAATAACGACATCCGCTTCCGCTAAATCTTGCCTGACATCCTCTCTGAAAAGCAGGGAACCGTTTGTGAGAACCGCAATGGGCTTATCCGTGATCTTCTTTATCTCCTCAATCAGCCAGCCTATATCTCTGCATAGCGTCGGCTCTCCTTCGCCGGCAAACGTTATATGATCCGCCTCAACCTTTTCAATCACTTCGGCAACCTCCTTCAGAATATCCTCCTTAGGAAAGAAGCTCCTACGCTCATTTATTAGATTCGTCGTTTTTCCCAGCTGACAGTAAACGCATGAGTAGTTGCAGGTTTTAAAAGGGATCACGTTTATTCCCAAGGATCTTCCGAGCCTCCTTGAAGGAACCGGCCCATACACGAATCGCATCCTTCCCAATTTCAAGTTTGGATTTATAAAAACGTTGCTTGCAAAACTTCGTCTTTCACAGTAGTTACGAAGGTTTGGCATTTAACTTCGAAATAAAAACTGTAAGGGCATTTCGAAATCAAATAAAAATCAACCCTATTTAACCTAATTGCCAATTCGGAACTACTGTTCAAGGCGGGGATACGCAAGGGGGGTTGTCGGCGGGGTAGTTTTAAATACTTCGAATCTCTACCAAAGATCGGAATGTTTCCGATGACGCCCGCTGAGGAAAGAGTTGAGCGAATGTTAGCCCGCTTCTTAATGAGAGGAGCGGGATGGGGCTGTCGTGAGCCAGCCCTTAACTCCCGTATGAAGCCTTAGCCGTGAAGGCGGGTGGAACGGGTGAAGCCCCCATAGCACTGTTGCTCAGATTATTCCGAATATCTTCAGCGATAAAATAAGGCAACCGGTTCCAATTACATCCATTAGCGAGGTAATGAGGGGAATTCCCACGTTGTCAGGATCTATTCCCTTCATGAACGATAGGATCGAGAAGTAGTATGCCATTATGTTCAGCAAAGCTGTAAGCAGTTGCCCAGCAAGGACGGTCGTTGCTATCATGTAAACCGTCGGAACGGTCGGAATGGACAGGGTATAATTCACGATCTGCCCGAAGATTCCGACGAGGGTGAAGACGATTAAGCCCAAGAGATGCATAACTCCGAAACTCCTCAGAACATCCCTTTCCGGAATCAGCTTCGGCTCTAGCAGACCCAAATGAAGCTTAGAAGAAAATCTCGAAGCCAAGATTCCGCCCATCGCTCCTCCATCTTCCAAGAAAGCCGGAATTATCGTCAGAATTCCAGCTATCGCTATAAGTCCCTCTACTTCCTTTCCAAGTATCGTTCCAGCGCCGAAGTCTATCATGGCACAAGTTACCAGAATCGGTGCGCTCTCTCTGATTATCCTCCAGCCTATTTCCCCCTTGCTTAATCTATACAGAATGACGGTTGCAAGGACGACTACCATTACCGATGCAAGCTTCAGCGGGAGATTCATCGCGAAAACGGCATCGACGGAAGCGAAGATAAGCGGAAGGGTGATTATGTCTCCCATCAGCGTTATTAAAGGAGCGGTTAGGTTGTCGGGATCCCATCCCCATCTGTAGCTTCCTATCGCCAACGCTAAGGTTGCTGGAACCATGAATACCGCCGAAAGGAATGCCGCCAAAACCGTGATCAGAATGAGGTTTAAAACCAAATCGAACGTAAACTTGTGCAATCCTAAGGCGGAAGCTATTTCGGCAGAAATTAAGCCGTTGAACATGCTGAAAACGAGTAGCAGAAAGGTGGAGGAATGTATGTTCTCCGTTATAATCGGATCGGGTTTGAACTTAGGCTCTATCCTACCCGTATGCAAATACGTGCTCAATCTCGAACCCAACGAGCCGTATATGTTGCCCCTCAAATCAGTGCTCGATGGTAGCAGAATGATTAAAGCCGGAAGAATTACGAATTCGTGCGAATGCGAGCCCATCACGAGTCCCGCGATGAGATCGCCGAACGTGCATAGAATCAATGAAAACAAACTCTCCCTTACATCCCTAAGCTTAATAACCTTTCACCCCCTAAATGAGTCCCTTCTTCCTCAGCTCGTTGTAGCACCTTCTAAGAATTTTGCGGATTATGCCGCGCTTCTTAATGCTCCCAAGCTTCATGGCAGTCTTCCTTATGCTACCGGTCTTGACGAAGAGTTCGAGGATTCTTCTATCCGCTTCGTTTAGATTCAAATTCTCGAGTGCGAGTTTCGCTATCTCCACCAAATCCGCATCGCCGTAATACATCTTGTGCGGATCTATACCCTCTTTAAATTCCTTGAACCTGAATCTTATCACGTAAACCTTCTCAGGATTTCCGTAGAGCCTTCTAAGTTCTTCAAGCAGATCTTCGAGGCTTTCGAACCCGTCGGCTTTAGCGTCGTCTTCCGTGAGCTCTTCGGGTTTCTTCTCCTGAACGTCTATGATCTTTGCAGTTCCTATTATTTCTCCGCCGCAATGGACGAAAACCTCCTGACCCTTCTTAAACGGGCACTGAAGTCGGATGGTTGCTGTTTTCTTCCCGCTTTTAAGCAGTTCCCTGTATTTGTCCTTGAATTCCAAGTGTTTCATGCCTGAGTCGGTAACATTTTGCTATAAAAATACCTTTTGACAACGGTTATATGCACAACCCGCAAATGCCGATAGTGTTTAAGCCGAAGGCGATAGCAGTTGATATCGACGGAACTCTGACGAACAAGAAGAGGGCTATAAACTGCAATGCGGTCGAAGCTTTAAGGAAGCTGAGAATTCCGGTTGTTTTGGCAACTGGCAACATATCATGTTTCGCAAGAGCAGCAGCTAAGCTAATCGGAGTTTCCGACATCGTCATATGCGAGAACGGTGGAGTAGTTAGATTCAGCTACGACGGAGATGACATCGTGCTCGGAGACAAGCAGAAATGCCTGAAAGCGGTCGAAATTTTGAGCAAGCGATTTAAGATAGAATT
>JALWBF010000069.1 GCA_027016055.1 Archaeoglobaceae archaeon
TTTACCGTTTATGCACGACGTTTTAAGGGTTGCGAGCGAGAAGATGCCGGAACTCGTGAAGATTTCGGATGCTTACGATATAAAGTATGATACCCGATCCTCGTTTTCGCTTTGGGTGAATCATAGGAACACGTTTACGGGAATAACGGACAGGGATAGAGCGCTCACCATCAGAAGGATTGGAGAGGTAGTTGATTACGTAATGCTGAACGGAAAGAGTTTTGACTTCGGAAGTGAGTTCAGAAGTCCGGGACATGTTGCTTTGCTAAGAGCTGCGGATGGGTTGGTATACAACAGAGTGGGACAGACAGAGCTCAGCGTTGCACTAGCGGAAATGGCTGGCATTGCTCCAGCCGTTGCTATTTGCGAGATGCTCGACGCCGAAAGCGGAAAAGCACTTTCTAAGAAAAAGGCTAAGGAATATGCTGAAGAGAAGGGGATACCGTTCGTGGAGGGTAAGGATATAGTGAAGTTCTACAAGGAGTTTAAGGAAATCAGAATGAATATCTTTGAATAAAAATTTAAAATTTAGAATTCTCCACCACTACTGAATTCCTCTCCACCTTCGCCGCCCTTCTCCTTCTCTTTCTCCAAGCCCTTAGCAGCGATGACGTCATCTATTCTCAGTATCATCACCGCAACCTCTGTAGCAGATTCGATCGCATGCTTCTTAACTCTGAGCGGTTCGAGGACTCCGCTCTCTTTCATGTCCTCTACCTTGCCGGTTTCGATGTTCACACCAGCATACTTGTTGCCCTTCTCGTGGGCAGCCTTGAGTTCTACGAGCACATCGATCGGATCCAATCCGGCGTTCTCTGCAAGGGTCTTCGGAATTATCTCAAGTGCGGTAGCGAAGGCTTCTGCAGCCAACTGCTCTCTTCCGCCGAGCATTGGCGCCCATTCTCTGATTCTGAGACTCATCTCGATCTCCGGAGCACCCGCACCGGCAACTACCTTACCGTCTTCAAGGGCACATGCCACCACTCTTACCGCATCCTCGATACCCCTCGCTATTTCTTCAACCACATGTTCGGTTCCGCCCCTTACGAGTATCGTCACAGCCTTCGGGTTCTTGCAACCGGTTACGAAGACCATCTTCTCATCGCCGACCTTCCTCTCCTCTACAAGCTTAGCCTCTCCGAGATCTTCCGGCTTAACGTCTCTTAAGTCCGTTAGTATCCTCGCTCCGGTAGCTCTTGCCAATTTCTCGATGTCGCTCTTCTTAACCCTTCTAACAGCCAATACTCCTGCTTTAGCCAAGTAGTATTGTGCTAGGTCATCGATACCCTTCTGGCAGAACACGACGTTCGCTCCGGCTTCGACGATCTTATCCACCATCTCCTTGATCATCTTCTCCTCCTGCTCTATGAACTTCTGCATCATTTCAGGATCTGTAATTCTGATCTTTGCGTCGATTTCAGTTTCTTTCACTTCGAGGGCTGAGTTCAGAAGCAAGATCTTAGCGTTTTCGACCCTCTTGGGCATTGCCGGATGGACTACCTCCTTGTCGAGAACTATACCGTCTACGAGCTCCGTGTCCTCAACAGCACCACCCTGCCTCTTCTCAATCTTTATGTGATCGGTATCGGCAACTATCTTACCATCTACCTCCTCAGCTATGGTCTTTACAGCCTTAACGGCAATTTCAGCAAGCTTCTCAAGGGCTACCTCAGCACCCTTTCCAGTCATAGCTGTCATTGCGATCTTCTTCAGTATCTCATCGTCATCCCTGCTAACGGGGATGGCGATCTCCTCAAGAACTTCCACAGCCTTCTTAGCCGCCATTCTGTAACCGTTCGCTATGATCGTCGGGTGAATATCCTGATCGAGCATCTCCTCGGCTCTCTTAAGAAGCTCACCGGCTAAAACTACTGCCGTAGTCGTTCCGTCTCCTACTTCGTTGTCCTGAGCTTTGGCGACTTCGATGATCATCTTTGCAGCCGGATGCTCCACATCGATCTCCTTGAGAATCGTAACTCCATCATTTGTAATAACGATGTCTCCCAAGCTATCGACGAGCATTTTGTCCATTCCTCTTGGACCCAATGTAGTTCTTACGGCTTCCGCAATAACCCTCGCAGCCATTATGTTCATCCTCTGGGCATCCCTTCCCACCGTTCTCTGAGTTCCTTCCTTCAATATCAAAACGGGGGTTCCTTGCAACGTAGCCATCTATATCACCTCCACTGCTATTTTGTGTGGATCAGTATGTCTATATAAACCTTTCGGTCATGAGGATTCGAATTCCGTTGCTACAGATGCTTCACGACGAACTCCGAAACCTTTTCAGCAAGAACGTCGAACTTTCCGAAGTAGAAGTGATCCGTGTCTAAAATAACCATCTCCTTCGGTTCGGAAAGAGATCTTGCAATCTCCATTGATTCGTTAAGATTAACGATTTGATCCCTCTTTGCAATAACTATCAGCTTAGGAACTTCGCAGTCTTTAATCTCAAACCCGTCTATACGCCTTAGAGGAGAAATGAGAACCAAAACGTCACCGCAGATGTTCGATGCGATAACACTGCCAAAAGAGTAACCGATCACAGCTACTGCTTCATGTTCATGCTTTAGCCAATTAAAGCAGATCTTAGCATCTTTCATTGCCGTTTCGACGCTTCTGTAATCGAATCTGAGCGTTGAGATTCTATTCATTACGAGCTTTCTGCTGATCCTCTCAAGTCTAACATCAAACATGCTTCCGCCGTATCGGGGATGAGGTGGGCACAGCAAAGCACTCTTTTTGCCAGCCCGCTCGTAGAATATTCTAATTCCATCGATCATCTACTCCCGATAAACCTTTCAAGTGTATAAATCATTACCGCAAAGCCGAATAAAATGCTCACAGATGCGAAAAGTATGAATAAGAGGTCGTTTTTTGTCAGTAGAATCATCGCGATTATCGTCGCTACTACGGCTTTAGCCCTTACTTTGGCCGGAATGTAATAAACAATACCGGCGATTCCTGCAAAGAAAGCTGAGATTAACATCGTTGCGAAGATTCCGCCGAATATATCCGTATAAGCTTGCGAAAAGATTCTGAGGAATTTTACGGCTGGCAGAGAGGATAGGTATCTCGCGATCTTTACTGAAAGCGAAGGGATGTGCGTTTCAGTAACTACGAGATCTTCGTCAGCATACTTCAGATAACCACTGTAAGTTGCGTAGGTCAGATAAGCGTTGTCAAACATCTCAGCTATGCTACCGTTTATCTCCGCAAGCTCTTTCTTGTTAACTTCAACGATCGCCCCAACCCAAAAAGGTTTTGGTATGTTCGGCTCACCTCTCGTTATTATGAATAGATTTATCCTCGAATACGATTCCCCAACATCTGAATAGGCTGCGATCTTCATTGGATAGAAGAGAAATGGCGATTTGAACTTATACACGATCGGTTCCACATCTCTCCGTTTTGGATTGACATCAACGACATCGAACACGAAGTATCGAAATCCGTTTGAAGTGTAATATCGCACGGCTTTCTCAATGCTTCCGATCGATCTGCTTCCGTTAAGAAATTTGCCGATCCAAGATCTGAACTCATCGACATCATCAACTTTAACTACCGTGATGTTGTGAACGCCTATCTGTTTTTGCAGAACGATTTCAACCCCCTCCCTCTTAGCTAAAGCAGGAAATCCAAGCACTTTACCCCTATATTTCTTATTTATCAGCCAAGTAACGGCATAGAATGCTTTGGCATCTCCTTTCTCAACTTCCGGCTTAGATGGAAGGGGTATAAATTCAAGAACTCTGGTTGCATTCATACCTTCAAGCTTAGTCGAGAGAATCAATATTTCGTAGCTTCCGTTCCAAGCAATTATCGCATTCTGAGCAGACTCGTGAACTTTGGTTGGATTAACAACCAAAAGTCCTCTGTCAGCTGAAACTGGAAGTATCAAAGGCAATAGTAGAAGTAAAATCAGGAATCTTTTCATATTCAGGATCTTTAACGCAGACATATAAAAGTTTTTATTAAGTTATAAATTATATTTTAACTTAAATTATTTACTGAGCTAAAGCTAACAAAATGTTTGCAACGATATAAATAGAAAAAACTTAAATAAGTAGGAATGCCGAAATCTATCATGAAAATTGATAGAAGGGTTGCGGTGGGGATAGTTGCAGTTGCGATACTGATAGCTGTCGCGTTTATACTTGCCATCACCTACGGAAAGAAAGCTTCGGAATTTATATACATTCGAAATATTGATATAATGGCTAAAGATGTTAACGATAGTCACGCAACGCTGGAATTCGTAATCACCGTTTACAGATCCGAAATCGTCAAGAACGCCACCTTGTATGTATACGTTTACGATAAAAGGACGGATCTACTGCTTCGAAGGGATGAAGTTAAGATTCCGGAAAGGCAGAGTGAAGGGCTAAATTATATTGAGGTCGCATTACCATTCGAAAAAGATAGAAGTTATACACTTAAGTTTTTGATCGTAAAAGACAATAAGATCGCCGATACGAGGATGGCATCCATATCCGGCTTGGATACTTTAATTCCGAAAGACAAACGACTTAAGGTGACTTTGAAGGATGCGGATTTTCAGATTGCTGGCGTGAAAGATGGAAAGGCGAATGTTAGAGTTAGGTTCTACGTTCAGTCCTTGGAAGATTACAGCGATACAACGTTCCACATAAAAGCGATTCAAGCGGAATCGAATGTATTGGCGGATGAAAGCTGGCTGAGAATGGATATACACAAGGGAAAGACGGTAATCATCGAAAGTAATCTGACCGTTCCGAAGGATTACAACTATATGGTAAAGCTTGAGGCTTGGAGAAACGGATCTCTGCTGAAAACGTGGATTAAATATCTGAATTTAGCTCCGACGAAAACGATTCCAAAGGAAACAACTGAGAAAAAGGTTAAGTTCGAAGTCAGCGAATTCGTAAGGACGCCTGTGCCTGTTCCCTATACCAAGACAAAAGCGCCCGGTTTTGATATTCTCGCCTGCACGATTGCTTTAGCTATCGCTTTAATCTGGAGGAAATTCAAATGATCTCGTCCATCTCATATTTTTCCCAGCTTCTAAGTCCGAGCAGAATTTCGAATTCCTGCGGAGTTAAAATGGGAACCTTGAAAAGTTCGAAGTCATCGTAGCTTATCCTCGGACAAGCCGTATTTACGTAGTATCCGTATAGGAAGTTTGAAAGCTTTTCCGGCGTAATTTCATCCAAATAAATTATATCAACGCGTTTTCCGGCCTTATCGGCTTCCTCTTTAAGCCTTAAGGCTAAGCTAAGTCTTTTCTGCCCGATCTTTTTGCTGACAAGAATTGCGCCCTTCTCAGCCCCCATAGCCTTCGAAACGCTCAGCATCCTCTTCTTCAAGAAATCTTCGACTTCAACTTCCTCAAATTCCTTATCGAGCGGGCTAAACCTGTAAACCTTCTTGCCCGTGTATATCTTAGCTCCTATCGGGTGGAAAAGTCCGTCTCCGATGAACAGAACGGCCTCAGCTTTGGAATCTCTGAGCACTGTGTAGTTGCAACCCAACACTTGCCCGGGCATCTTAATCCTACCGCTACCCCCCTTAAGTTCAACCTTATAGCCTCTTTCCTCCAAAACCCTCTTCACATCCCCAAGCTTCCATGCGTATTGAACGGATGCTATAAGGGCTATACTCTTCTCCTCGATCTTCAAATGCTTAAAATCTTCAAGCTCGTAGTCCACAAAATATGGAACATATATGACGTTATCTATGTTGTAAATTGGAGTGTGAGCAAAGTGGATAAGAACGTCAACCTCCCTTAGCAAATCCAAATCCACATCGCATGCTCCGTAACAGCTTGAGCCGGAAATTATGACTTTGAAGCCGTGCGACTCGAAGCATTTCGCAATTTCGTCGCACTTATACTTTAAACCGTCCGGAAGTTGAATACCGATTATCTTGGCGTTCTTCTCCCTAAGAGTCTTAACGATCTCATCGAATTTTATTCTGTTTAGCATTATTCCTTGATTTATCAGGTTGTATTTTAGGGTTTCCTTAGCAGAACGACCCTACTTGCCGGAGATTCGTCGACTATCTCGTAGCCTATGAGTTTTGCGAGCTCCTCGGCAAACGTCTTAACGTCTTCATGCTCCGGCATCGCATCCGGCGGAAGTCTAAGCCTCGAATAGCCTAAATACATATATGCCTTGGCTTCAACGAACATAGGCGAAGCCTTCTCGATGAGAGGAGCGAACTTCTCGGGATACATGTTGTATCCCCTTATCAAAGTCAGCCTTATAACGGTTCTGCAATCCTTCTCGCTTAAAATCTTCAGAGTTTGATTTATCCTATCCCAGAAGCTCTTTATAGGCCTATTAAGCCTTAGATGGCTGTTCTCATCGTAAGCTGTTAAGCTAACGTATAGCTGGGTTGGCTCAACCTTTTCTATCATCTCCGGATTAGTTCCGTTCGAAACGACGAAAGTAGTGAAGCCTCTCTTCTTGAACTCCTCGACCAATTCGGGAAGATAAGGATACAGCGTCGGTTCGCCAATGAGGCTTATCGCCGCCTGATTCGGATCGTATGCCTCCTCGAGCTTCTTCCTATCAACATCCGGATTTCCCCAAAATCCGCTCAGAAGCTTTCTCTGTGCTTTTATCGATTCCTCAACTATGAACTCCGGAGAATCCCAACCCTCAACCTTCGTAAGCAGTTCGAGGGGACGCCAACAGTAAACGCAGTGCTGATTGCACATCAAAGCGGGAGTCATCTGAAGGCAGCGGTGGGATTGGATACCGTAAAACTTCTGCTTGTAGCAGAATCCTTCATTCTTTAGCGATTTCTTAAGCCAGAAGCAAGTTTTTACGGCTGAATGCCTGCCCACGATTGCGTATCCTTTTAGATCCTTCAACAATTTCTTTGGAATAGCATTCGTCATATCGCAATGATTTCGGGGGATAGATATATAAGTTTGGCTATCCCCCAAGAACATCATCCAAAGCCCTCAGAAATTCGTCGTTCTCATCCTTCCTTCCAACGCTAACCCTTATGCTAAACGGACTGCATCCTATAAACCTTGAGCAGTCCCTAACTATAACTCCTCTCTTCATCAGCTCCTCGGCAAGCTCTGAAGATTTCATATGCGATTCGAAGAAGAGAAAGTTCGCTTCGGATGGATAAACCCTAACTCTCTTTTTCAGCTCACTGTAAAGCCTCGCCCTTTCAGCTCTTATTTTCTCAACGCAGGATTTCATGTGCTTAATATCTTCAAGCGATGCCATGGCTGCTAAGATAGCGATCGATGAAACCGGAAAAGGCGTCGTAACTTTCATGTATGCTTTTTTAAGCTCGGGACTCATCACGGCGTATCCTATTCTTAAGTTCGCAAGTCCGAACGCCTTCGAAAAAGTTCTCGCAACGACCACGTTTTCGTATTCGGACAGTTCAATCAGATTTCTGCTTGCGAACTCCGCGTAAGCCTCATCTATGAAAACCAACGCATTACAGCTTTCCACTATCGTTCTAACTGCATCGAAGTCTTCAACGTTTCCCGTCGGATTGTTTGGAGAACATATTATTATTATCTTCGTTTTATCGGTTACGGAGTTAATTATCGATTCTTCATCAATTCTGAAGTCTCCCCTTCTTTTAACTCTAATTTCCTTGGCGTTCATAACGGATGACAACGTGTGATAATAAGGAAACGACGGAATAGGTATTACGACTTCATCCAACGGATCCACAAACATCTTAAAAACGTTCTCAATTATCCCATCTATCCCCGCTCCAATTACTATTCTCTCCTTTTCAACACCCAAGTATTCGGATATCCTTTCGGTAAGCTCTTCGACTTCATTTGGGCTTGGATATATGTGAAGTTTATCGAAATTTCTTAAAATTTCCAACGCTTTTGGACTTGCACCGTATGGATTTTCGTTTGAAGCCAACTTTACAACCCTCTCTAAGCCAAACAACCTTTTTACTTCATCTATGCTTTTACCCGGGATATATTCGGGAATTCTCTTTACGTTTTCCCTGAGTTTATCCGTTACCTTTTGATCTCCAATCTTACGACCTTCCAACCCTCATCAACCCCTTTAAGCGTTGAAATCAAAGCTGAGATAACACTACTAAACACGGATTGAACGTAGCGGTTTAGCGGAATTTCCCTACCATCTACAATCAATTTTACTTGCATAATATTACGACGATTTTGTGCTTTTAAATTTATCCTCATATATTTCTTTCCGAAAAACCTAAAAAATTGTAAGGAAATTACACCAAAAGCTTTAAGTAGCATCGCTTTACTATCAATATTTCTGATCATAATTTAGATTATTATAGTAATGAGGTGAAAACCATGGAAAAAGTTCCTACTGGAATTCCGGGATTCGATGAAGTCCTGAAAGGTGGTTTAAGGAAGGGTTGGACGTATTTAATTAAGGGAACACCCGGAAGCGGAAAAACTATTTTCGGACTTCAGTTTTTGATGGAAGGTTTAAGACGGGGAGAAAAGTGTGCCTACATATCTTTTGATGAAACCGCTGAGGAAATAAAGCTACAAGCTGAGGGTTTCGGTTGGGATTTGAATGATCTTCACATAATCGATAAGGTTAGAGATTTGGATATAATTAGTAGCAACATAATTTTTTACGATTTCGATACAACCGCAGAGATAACGAGCTTTATAGAGTCAATTACGAAAATTAAAGAATTGGAAGCTGTTGACAGGGT
This sequence comes from Archaeoglobaceae archaeon, assembly GCA_027016055.1. Taxonomy (GTDB): domain Archaea; phylum Halobacteriota; class Archaeoglobi; order Archaeoglobales; family Archaeoglobaceae; genus WAKM01. The sequence goes on from JALWBF010000069.1 coordinate 8,680, forward strand.
CTTCATAGACGGAATAGGGGCGTTGAGAGATCTTACAAAGGATCCGATAATTTCGAGGAGAATTCTCGTTTCAATTACGTGCTTCCTTAACTCCATAAAGGCTACGACGCTCATGTCTTGCGACATGACCGCTGAATTCGGCAAAGACATCATCAGCTACATTACAAGCGGCGAATTCGTCTTGGAGAGGATAGAGAGAAAGGATGGAGAAATGCTCAGAGTTCTGCACGTTTTGAAATACAGAGGTGGGGATGCACACTTGGGAAGGCACTACTTCGACATAACTCAGAGGGGTATTGTGGTTTATCCGATCATTCCGATGATCAGTGAGAGGAAAGCAATAGAAGACAGAAAGTTGCTCTCAACGGGCAACAAAGAGTTGGATCTAATGCTTGGCGGCGGAATTTATGAAGGAGCGAGCGTAATAATTGCCGGGAAGAGCGGAGTTGGAAAGACGAACATCTGCCTTCAGATACTTAAGGAGAACGACATCAGAGGGGATGTGGGAATACTATACACCTTTGATGAAACTAAGGAACTTCTGATGCACAGACTTAAAACTCTATTCAGCTACGAACCCAAGAACCTCGTTATCAGAGAGGTTTCAACTGAAATCAGTTTAGGCAGGTTTTACAGCATGATCATGAACGATGTTAAGATGCTAAAGCCCAAGATCGTGGCGATAGATCCGATAAACTATCTCTCCAACATCGCGCTGACACCGGAGGAACTATCGAAGACCTTGAGGATGATAAGGGTTCAGCTCAGAGATATGGGATCTGTGTTCATCTGCATAGACGAGGTCGCGGAAGCATTGGGAGTGTTCCGTCTCACGAGCTTGGGAATAAGCCCCTATGCTGATTATCTCATCTCGGGAAGATTTATGGAAATCGAAGGAGAGCTCGTAAAGACGATTTCGGTCGTTAAGAACAGATTCGGAAATCATGAAAGATCTATCAGAGTTTTGGAAATCAAGGAAAGAGAAGGTCTGAAGATAAGCAAACCGCTTAAGGAATATACCGGAATAATCAGAGGAGTTATGACGAAGAGATAATAAGGAATTAGTCCCGCCTCCCGGATTTGAACCGGGGACCCCGGGCTCTCTGCCCCCAGCCACTGGGGGCTGGCAAACTACAGGCCCGCGCTCTGCCAGACTGAGCTAAGGCGGGAATCGATAGTATCTAATTGCAACGATATAAAAACCTTGTGCCAACCTTTATCCAAATATTTATCATTAGGTAAATAATAAATTATTATGTTATTTTAAATTCTCATCAATTCTTCAATTCTGTCTCCAACTACGGCAATCCAATCGATTTTACCGGGTTTGAAATCTTCCTTTACTTCTTCTTCACCTCTTACAATCATTTCTATTATGTTGGCAACGTCTTCAGGAGATCTTTCGGTTGTGTCGATCTCGTAAACTTCCCTGCAATATTCAAGGGCTTCGATCAAAATGGAATCCACGATTTCGGCTTCAACGTTTTCCAGCACTTTCTCTCTGCTCCATCCCTTCCCCTCAAGCCTTCTCTTTAGCTCCACCGGATTGCAACGAAGGACTATTGCCACATCCGGATTAAGAAGATGCGAAAGGTGACCTTCCAAGAATACGAGTCCTTCCGGAAGGACATCAGCAATCCTCTCCGCAAGCTCTTCAACATCCACCACCTTGCAACCTTCCTCCTCACCAATTATGCAATCCAACCGCTCGGCAAGATCGTTTACGGAGAAAACTCTGTAACCTCTCTTCCGCAAAATCTTGGCTACGGTCGTCTTTCCTGTTCCGGGGGTTCCCGTTATTGCTACAACCTCAGAAACGGGTGGATTCATCATTCATCAGCTCGCCCTCGTTTCATCATCGGTGGAAGAAGTTAGCAGGCAAGATATATATGCCTTGCCAGAGCTAAGCAGTAGAGCAAAGCTTAAATAACGATTATAAAAACGTTGCAACTAAATGAATGTAAGCGAGCTTAGAACAGCAAACATGGAAGGAATTGGAAGAATATTAGTCCCCAAAAAGGTATTCTTTACCTCCGGTGTCGGGCATCACGAAGATGCGCTCGTATCTTTCGAGTTGGCATTGAGAGATGCCGGAATAGAGAAGTTCAACTTGGTCTACGTGAGCAGTATAATCCCACCGAAATGCGAGATCGTTGAAAAGGAGGAAGGTTTAAAATACCTCTTCCCCGGACAGATAGTCTTCTGCGTTATGGCGAAGATGACGAGCAACGATGCAGGAAAAACCATTTACGCGAGTTTGGGTGTCGCGATTCCGGAAGACGATAATCTTAACGGCTACCTAACCGAATACTACGGCTACTGCGATGAGGATGAGGACGTAGGAAAGTATGCAGAGGATAAGGCGGAGTATATGCTTAAAACTGCGTTTGGCGTCGATCTTATGAAGAAGTTCAATATAACAAGGAAGGCCAAGGTGAAGGAGGGGAAATACACGACGGTTGTGGCGACTGCTGTTTTCATCCTGTAAACTCCTTCGTGACCTTGTCTATTTCCATTTTGGCTATGTATCTTATCCCCGGAACGAGCGAAATCGCGAGGGTTACGATTATTATAACCGTCGTTATCAAGTATGTTCGCGGATACATGACGAAGGGCATGTTGAATATCTCGCTCTTGTAGGTCATCTTGAACCCCTGCAAGGTCATTAGAGCCATAGGGAAACCGATTATGAGACCGAATGCACCGATTAAGAAC
>JALWBF010000070.1 GCA_027016055.1 Archaeoglobaceae archaeon
GTTTAAGATGTCTCGCCCTCGCTACTGACATCCTTATAAGGTCTTTAGCCTTCAGATTGGCTTCAACTCCGTTGTGAACCCAAGAGCACTGCTCCCTTACGTTTGCTATAACCAGCATGAAGGGATTAAGCCCCGCTTCCTCAAGCATGTTGCGGAACGTGTGTTCGTGCAACTTCGGAGAGCATGCGGCGATTACTATTCTGTCGAGGTTGTGCTCTCTAATCGCATTAGCGATCTCCTTCAGCCCGGAATCAGAACATGCATATTTTATGTCCGCACTGTAAGCTACATCCGGCAGATTCTTTGCGTATTCAGCGAGGGCTTTGACATCCAAAACCCCAGCTATGTTCAATCCGCAGTGGCATATGAATACACCAATTCTCACAATCGATCGTTAACAATTGGAATATTAAGTTTATCCAAGCAGAAAAGTTAAGCCACCATCTATACAACGTTGCGTTATGAATCCACTGCATGATGTCTTCTTTTGGGCTACGATAGCGACTGCAACGATTATCTTGGAAATAGTGGTATTCATATCGAGAAGGAAGTATAAAAGAATAGTCTACGCATCCGCCGGCATATCGGCAATAATCCTGTTCGAGGTTCCACGCTTTGTCATTCCTATACTACCACAACCCTCCCTTAACCTGAATCCGAATCTCGCCAAGATCTTGGGAGGAATGACTTTTGCTGCCGGCATCGCGATAATGCTGATTTCGTTCATCCAACTGATGAAGGCTAAGATGGAGGGCTGGAAACTGCAAACAACCGGGATATACGGAATAGTCAGGCATCCCATGTATTTGGGAGATATCCTATGGGCTTTGGGCTGGAGCTTGATCTTCAACGCGCTTTATGCATTTGCTCTAACTCCTCTTTGGCTGTTTCTGAGATATTCTCTCGCAGTGCTTGAGGAAGAAAAGCTGATCGAAAAGTATGACGGCGAGTATATAAGATACATGCAGAAAGTAAGATGGAGAGTTCTGCCCCTCATCTGATCTTACTCATCCATTTGAAAGAAACGCCGTGGCTCTTCACAGCTTTCATGAAGCTCGCTCTAGCCTTTGCATCGATACATGAGTAGTGGTGGGCTCTTTCCAGTATGTAGGGATAACCCCTCGTCTTCCCCAAGAGACACTCGGCAAAAACAATCTTCACTATATCATCGTGCATATCGGACATCCATTCGGGGTATTCGATCCTGACCGGCATCGACGGATTCACCATAAGATAGGCGTAGCGGATCTTATCTCCGAACGGTTGGGTGTAAGAGAATACATCCATAACATCCGAAAGCAGAAACGAATCGTAGATATCCAATCCGAACCGTCTTGCTATGTCCTTTGAAAAACTTTTGTCTATGTAGCCTATTATCGGTGTTTGGGTATCTTCACTCGCCTTAATTACCCTTGAAACTATCTTCGTAAATTCTTCCCTTATTGATTGCTCCACAGCGTATGGCATCAAGCTTCCGTCGAAGAAAAGCCAGCTTCTGCCGTCCATCTCCTCCATCAGCATCTCGAGTTCGAGCTGAAATCTTCTCAGATCCAAGTTCTCCTCAAGTTTTATAAAGGTGGTTCTGTAGCTTTTACCGTATTCTCCCTTTCCGTGGATCACCCATATCTTAGCAACCTGAATAACTCCGATAGGTATTCCAAGCTCTCTAAGCGGAGCGATCTGACTTCCATCTACACCCACAACCCTCTTACCGTTTAAAACTCTTAGATGCCATCTGTTGTTGATTTCAATACGCTCGATCTTCAAAGAATTTAGGATTCGATTCTCGACACTCTTCTTTTTCCTTTCTATCTCTTCATTGTAGCTCCTTAGAAATTCCTTGAACCTACCAATATTCTCAATTAGACTACCGCTAAAGCAGTTCATTCTTGACATCCTCCCCATACTAAAGTGCGGGGATTCCTAGCGGGGAGGTTTGCAGTCCTCCGATATGGAGGACTGCGGGGTGTGCCAGCACCCCGTTAAACCCGTCTCTCCCGTTAAGGGAGACACGGGCTATATTTAAAGCTCCAACGACATCTTTATGAGCTTCCAATCTGCAATCTAAGCACTTAAACAATCTCTTATGCTTTATCGCATTAGTTGAACCGCATCTTGGACAAACCGACGACGTATAATTCTCTTTAATTTTAGCGTTTTTATTATTGTTCTCTCTTATTCCACTAACGTCACCAGCTACTATTTCAGTTACTCCCTTCTCGTAGCAGAGCTTAACGAATTTGTGAACGATTGTATTAACTGCATGTCTAAATCTTAGTTGCCTCTTGCGATAGTATTTTCTGATTCTTTTCGTTGTGTAGCTTTTATTCATTTTCATAGCTATCGATTGATAATGTGCTATTTTCTTAGACCAATACCACCAGTCAGCCAATATGGATTTACCTGAAAAAGCGATAGGTTGTCTTTCTCCTTCAATCCATGCTGTTATGATGTTTATCACTCCCAAATCTACGAATGCTCTTTTAGGGGAGATGGTATGCCTTGGTTGATTAACCTCAACCGACTGATAAGCATACCATCTCCCCGTTAAGTCGTCGTAGAATATCTCCAACCTTCCTTGCTTTCCTTTCCATTTAATCTCTCCAGTTATTCTAATCTTCAATCCCTTAGGCAGAACCAACCACTTCTTTTCTCTCACCTCCTCTATCCTATAACAATCGTTTCTTATGATTGTTATCAACTTTCGCTTATTCAACAACCTATCTTTCCAATATCTTGGAGGAGAAACCTTACGAATGTGAGAAGGGAGTTTACCTTGCCTCTGCAACTTCAATAAAGCAAAGAAACTCCTCCACGCTTCGTTATTCTTTCTTATTATTTGTTGAGTAGTAGCTGAACATAAAATTCGCTTAAATTCGTCGTATAATTCATCTATTCCTTCCTTCCATTCAAATCTACCCTCAAAAAATGCCTGTCTCCTAGTGTAGTTCAGCTTGTTCCATAATACTGCCGACATCTCACACAAACTAAACAAAACCTTCTCCTGCTCCTTCGTTGGTCTCAACCTAAACTTATTCACTCTTTTCATTCTTCTTAGCCTCCTTAAAGTATTGTTCTTTGATGTATTCCATTATTACATCTGCCGAAACGTTTCCAGCCGTTGCTACGAAATAACTCCTCGTCCAAAGTTCTGAACCTTTGATTTTCGACTCAGGATATCTCTTGCCCAACTCCCGTGAAGATGCCCCTTTGAATATCTTAATAATTTGTGCAGGAGCATACTTAGGTGGTGCCGAAACGAAAAGATGAACGTGGTCCGGCATTATCTCTAACGCTAAAATCTCAAATCCCCACTTCTCAGCTATCCGATAAAATATCTCCTTTAAATCATCCTTATACTTGTCTAAAATTGGTTTCCGATACTTAGGAATGAACACGAAATGATAATTGCAAAGATATTTAGCATGCCTCGTCGATTTTAGTTGCATTGTTTAAATTGTGCATTAATGGTATTTAAAGATTTCGCTATGATAAAAACCTACCGCCAACCCCCCTAATTC
>JALWBF010000071.1 GCA_027016055.1 Archaeoglobaceae archaeon
GTGTATCTCCGTAGCCGTAAGAGCCTTTATTACCACATCCGGAAATCTCTTATTTATTTCGGAAAACATCTCCTCGAAGTATTCCACCGTAACATCCGGATTGTGGGAGCCTACGATGTGCAGCTCCTTTGCACCGAGCTTAACGGCTTCGCAAGCCTTTTTTACTACTTCTTCAACTGACATGAGATATGCATCCTCATCCCCCTTGCTTCTGTGAAAAGCACAGAGCGGGCACTTCGAAACGCAGATGTTAGTATAGTTTATGTGCCTATTTATGACGAACGTTACTATTTCGTTATTCAGCGAGTTCGCCCTCATTCCCAATTCGTGCAGATCCTCATAAAATAATTCTTCAATCTTTTTTGGAGTCCACATGCTCCCTCAACCTTCTGATCTCGTTTTTAACCGCTATAAGCTCCTTCCTAACTTCGGCATTACTTTTGAATACGAAGTCGCTCATAACTCCGAATATCAGAACCTGCATACCGGAAATTATAAGCAGAGCAGTCAGAATGGCGAGCAGATAGTGAGTTATATGCCTAAACCAGTCGTAGACGACTATTATGCCCAAAAATATTCCGAGAAAGATCATTATCAGTCCGAGGAGGTAGAAGTATCTTCCCGGGCTGTATCTCTTTAAAAGCTCGTAGATCGTTAAAGCTATTCTGAAACCGTCTCTGAAAGGTTTCAGCTTCGTCCTTCCGGAACGTCTCTTGTATGTTATCGGAACCTCAACTATCCTGAATCCCTTCGCAAGAGTTTCGATCGTCAATTCCGTCTCAATTTCAAATCCGTGCTTCTTCAATTCCACGTTTTTGTAGACATCCTTCGTAAGGGCTCTATAGCCAGAAAGAATGTCGTGCAGTTCGACTCCATACATCATCCTAAAGAAGAAGTTTAGTATCTTGTTACCGATTAAATTTAACCTTGTGAAAGCTCCCTTCTCGAATTTTGCGAATCTGTTTCCGATTACGTGATCCGCTATTCCCTTTTCTATCGGCTCAAGAAGGGCGTGAACATCTTCCGGCAGGTAAGTTCCGTCCCCGTCGATCATTACAACTACTTCGTTGTCCAAGATCTGGAAAGCTTCTATTATTGCCTGCCCTTTCCCCTTCCCGCTCTGAAGAACGACTTTTGCTCCCTTGCTCCTTGCAATTTCAACCGTTCTATCCGTGCTATGCCCATCGATTACGAGGATTTTATCGAATCCCAAACGCTTGAATCCGTCTATCACGCTACCTATACTTTTCTCCTCATTTAACGTTGGAATTAAAATGCAAACATCCATGCTACAGCCTTACTATTCTGAATATGCTCAAAACCGGAAATCCGTCCATCTCATCTATTCCCTTCTTGTCTATTATCACAGCAGCGCAGAGAACCTTACCGTTTCTCTTATTTATCTGCTCGGCCGTCTCCTTAATAGTGCTTCCGGTCGTTATTACGTTGTCAACTATTACGCACTTCTTTTCATCAACCTTAGCAAAGTTCTCGCTGAAAAGTCCTCCGACCCTCTGCTCCTTTCCTTCCCACTTAAGCTTCTTCGGATAATACATGCTTAAATCCGCTCCAAGCTCTTCTGCGACGAGCGTTGCGATAGGGATTCCGCTCGTGGCTATTCCTACAACTACATCCGGCGTTTCGTCCAATCTTTCCGTTATCATATCAGTCATAGCGCTCGCAATGCACTTCATTCTGAACGGATTCGCGATGTTCCTGAGATCGACGTAAACGTCCGATGGGGGAGCTTCAGCCCTCTTGGCCTTTGCAAGAAGCCACATCGCCGTTTCCTTTGAAACGTTTAACTCCGCAGCTATTTCGCCAGTCGTCAGCCCCTTCTCCTTCAACCTCTTGGCCTTTTCAATAAGATCCTCTATCACTTCTTAACCCTCCTCAATACGGCTTCACTACCGCATACCGGACAAACATCTCCTTCAATCCTTCTCCCACATCCCCTACAGACCTTGATCCATTTAAATGCTTTGGATATCGTAGGCTGTATAATATTTTCAATCTTCAATCCCAAAAACATTGCGACGTTCTGGATTGAGTAGTCGTCGGTAACCAATATGGCTTCGTTTCCCTTGTTTATCTCATCCAAAGTTTTGGCGAGCAACTTTATATCCGTATTCGAAAGCTTGTGAATGTCTCCGGTCTTTTTGGCGGTCCTAATGACCTTTTCGACGCTCTCATTCGATGCTTCTTCAACTCTGATGTCAAGTAGGGATAGATATAAACGAGATTTCTCATCCTTTATTTCATCGATTACCTCCGGAATAGTTACCATCCTTCCGTAATGAGCCTTCCTTAGAAATATTACGCTTGAATCTATTACGTATACCTTCATCAACAATACCGATTTTGAACCGAACAGTAGATAAGTTTTCCTGCAGAGCGATCATCATGGTTAAGGACGAAATAATGTCCGCTTTGAAGAAATTCTTTGAGGAGGTTATGGAGAAGGGCGTTGATGTTAAGAGGATCGAATGGGAGCTCGATAACATCATATATCCCCACATAGGCTCCTACATCGCGAGCGGAGAACTCAGCAAGGAGGAAGGTAGGGAAATATTCGAGTTTTGCGAGAGGAAACTTAAGGAGCTGAAGGAACACTTAGCCCGCAGAAGTTAAATATCAGTCGATCCATCTCTAAACGATGAAGCTTGAGGAACTCAGATTCGGAACCGAGCTCATAAAGAGGGGATTCGCTAAGATGCAGAAAGGCGGAGTAATAATGGATGTCACGAATGCTGAGCAAGCTCAGATTGCTGAGGATGCCGGAGCCGTAGCTGTCATGGCTCTGCACAAGGTTCCGGCTGATATAAGAGCTTCCGGCGGAGTTGCGAGGATGGCTGATCCGAAGAAGATTCAGGAGATCATGGATGCCGTAACGATACCCGTTATGGCCAAATGCAGAATAGGTCACGTTGCCGAAGCGAGGGCTTTGGAAGCTTTGGGAGTGGATATGATAGACGAAAGCGAAGTTCTTACACCCGCTGACGTGTTTTTCCACATAGACAAGAGGAAGTTCGTAGTTCCCTTCGTCTGCGGTGCTAGGAGCTTGGGTGAGGCTGTAAGGAGAATATGGGAAGGGGCGGCGATGATAAGGACGAAGGGCGAGGCTGGAACCGGCAACGTTGTTGAGGCTGTTAAGCATATGAGGATCATGAACTACGCGATAGCGGAACTGCAAAGGATGCCGGATGAAAAGATTTACGCGGTTGCGGAGAAATACGCTGAGAGATACGTTCAGCTTGCGAAGCTTGTGAGGCAGGAAATGGGCCTGCCGACGGATGTAAAGCGCGATGATGTAATATACGAGGAATACACTTGGGAGGAAATCGTGGAAGGGCTTTACGAGGTTCTGCTTGAGATTAAGAAGATGGGAAGGTTGCCTGTGGTTAACTTCGCAGCCGGAGGAATAGCTACTCCAGCCGATGCAGCCTTCATGATGCAGCTCGGTGCGGATGGAGTTTTCGTTGGTTCCGGCATCTTCAAGTCGTCAAATCCAGAAGCTTATGCGAGAGCTATAGTTGAAGCCGTTCAGCACTGGGACGAGCCGGAAGTAGTTGCCGAAGTTAGCAAGGGAATCGGCGAAGCCATGAAGGGTCTCGACGTCTTCAAGTTGAGGGAAGAGGAGAGGTTGCAGGAAAGGGGAGTATGAGAGTAGCGGTAATTGGAGTTCAAGGGGCTGTTGAAGAACACGTGGTGGCAACTAAGAAAGCGATGAAGAATCTTGGAATAGATGGCGAAGTAGTTGCTACAAGAAGACACGGAGTTGTTTCCAACAGCGACGCCGTAATAATTCCCGGAGGAGAGAGCACGACGATAAGTAGACTTATATTCAGAGACTCAATCGCAAGCGAAATCATCGAGCTCGCAGAAAGCGGAAAGCCGGTAATGGGGACATGTGCCGGTTTGATTCTGCTTTCAAAACATGGAGATGAGCAGGTTGAGAAGACGAAAACGAAGTTGCTCGGTCTGTTGGATGTTTGGATAAAGAGAAACGCGTTCGGAAGGCAGAGGGAGAGCTTTCAGGTTAAGCTTAACGTCAAGCACATAGGGGAGTTCGAAGCCGTTTTCATTAGGGCTCCGGTCATAACGAAAGTGGGTAAGGGTGTTGAAGTCTTGGCTACGTTTGAGGATTACATCGTAGCCGTTCAGCAGGATAACATCTTGGGCTTGGCTTTTCATCCCGAGTTAACTGACGATACAAGAATTCACGAATACTTCCTGAAGCTCGTAAATCCTTAAAACTTAAATATTGTTTTTTAATTATCTTCCCTATCCATGAGAATCGCCCTGAAATTGGCATACATCGGAACGAACTTTCACGGCTTTCAATACCAGCCGAACGTCAGAACTGTTGAAGGAGAACTGTTTAAGGCTTTTGAGAAACTCGGAATAGATGTTGAAAAGTCGGATTACAAGTGCGCGGGAAGAACCGATGCCGGCGTCCACGCTTTTGGGCAAGTTGTAGCTTTGAACGTTGAAAAACCCGTATTTCCGAGGGCTATAAATGCGTATCTGCCGGAAGATATTACGGTTTGGGCTTGGACTAAGGTTGGTGACGATTTCAATCCGAGGCATGCCAAAAGTAGGATATACACCTACGTCTTATTCGCAAGGGATTACGATATCTCGGCTATGAGAAAAGCAGCAAAGCTACTTTTGGGAACCCACGATTTTTCGAACTTCACAAAGAAGTTCGGGGAAGGCGAGAACTGCATCAGAACTATATACAACGTCGAGCTCAGAGTAGACAAGGATTTCATAATATTTGAGATCGAAGGGAACGCGTTCACATGGAACATGGTTCGTTGCATAGTTACAGCGCTTGAGGAAGTTGGAAGCGGGCACAGAGATTTGGAGTGGTTCGAATCCATGCTAAATCCTGAAAAGCATAGGGAGAGAATCGAACCGGCTCCGCCTTACGGCTTAATCCTGAAGGATGTTATATACGATAACGTGGAATTTGAAGTGGATGAATACGCTTGGAAAACTTTGCAACAGAGAATCGGAAACATTGTAAAGTATCACGGAACGATATACAAGCTCTTCTCGATGTTTGCCGAAAGAAAGGGAGATTAAGCTTTAATTCTATCCGGATTGAATCCTTTCTTAATCAAAAGCTCCTTAACCCTTGCAACATGATTACCCTGCAACTCGATAACTCCATTCTTAACCGTCCCACCGCACGCGAGCTTGGTCTTAAGGTATTTCGCCAACTCCTCCAAGTTTATTTCGCTGCCGTCGATGCCTTCAATTATCGTTACCTCCTTCCCGTATCTTCTTCTAACCACTTTGATCACTATCTGTTGCTGTTCCTTTGCTACTTCCTCGCATACGCAAATATCCTTCGGCAATCCGCAAATCGGACAAATTTCCGACATCTTCGCCCATAACCTCCTCGTTTTTTAGAAGTATATCGCAATGGATTTTAAATTTTCGCTGGCACTTCGAAACAATATAATAACATAAGGCATAGCAGATGCTCTATGGAACTTCCGGAGGATGTTCTTAGGGTTTGGAACAAGTATAATCTGCCGGAGAACGTCAGAAGACACTGCATGAAGGTTGCTGAGATAGCTTTGAGGATAGCGGAAAGGATAAGGCGGAACGGATACGATATAGATTTGGATGCGGTTAAGAGGGGAGCTTTACTGCACGATTTGGGAAGAGCAATTACACACGAACCGTTTAGGCATTTCATAATAAGCGGAGAACTGCTAAGAAAAGAGGGATTTGACGAGAAAATCGTTAGAATTGCAGAAAGACATTTCTCTGCCGGCGTTACAGAGGAAGATGCTGAGAAATTGGGGCTTGAAGTCGTCAAAAACTTCATGCCTGAAACGATTGAGGAGAAGGTAGTTTGCTACGCCGATAAGGTGACGAGGGGAGATGAAGAGATACCGTTCGAGGAATTCTTAAAGAGACTCGACGAGCTTGAAAGGGATCATCCGGAAACTGCTTGGTTTACGAAAAAGACGAGGGAGAGGATAATTAAGATTAAGGAAGAATTGGAAAGGCTTGCGGGGATTGAGCTATGATAGCTGGGATAGATGTGGGCAGAATTTGCCACATTGCTGTGATAGATGGGAGGGAAGTAGTTTATACCGGAATTCTCGAAAATTGCGATATCGATTTCAAGTTCGCCGGAATAGATGCTCCTCTAAGCTTTCCGAAAAGGGGATACTTCAGGGAGTGCGAAAGAAAGCTTCATAAAATGGGTATCCGTCTACTTCCGCCGAGGTTCATCGAAGGGATTGCATACAAAGGAATGGAAATCGCTGAGAAGCTTAGAAAAAAGGGTGTCGTCGTTTATGAGGTTTATCCGTTTGCTACGAGGATTTTATTGAACATAGCTCCGAGAGCTAATAAAAAGAAATTGGAGGGAAGGATTGAGATCCTCAAAGCTTTAAAAAGATTCATCGACGTTAAGGATGTCGATGATCATAACGTAATCGATGCGATCATTTCAGCTTTAACCGTCAGGCTTTACCTCGAAGGAAAAGGTGAAATCGTCGATGGCGAAGACGGATCGATTTTAATTCCTAAATCTTAATCTCTATGTCACCCTCTTCGATTTCGAAGACGTTAGCCTTCGGCTTTCTTCTTCCGTATACGAAATCCTTTGCCGCGACAACGATTTCGCAATAAGCCGGGCAACACCCGTCAACGGCTACAAAGTTCCTGCAGAAATTCGCGTTCGAACAGCTGACAATTAAAAATTCTTTGAGATCTAAATCTACTCTTATTATCGCAGTGATCCTCCTGAGCTTAACCTGAAGATACTTTACCGTCATAGGAATTCCTCCACATCATTATAACCATAACCATTAACATATTTAACACTTTTGATCACGCTTATGCATAACACTTTTTATCTGAACATTCAAAATTTAGGTGTGCTGTGTGCAAAATGCAAAGGCAGACTGTTGTGCGGAAGACCGAAGTGCCCTTTGCTTGAAAAGTTTAAGTTTAAAAGGATCGAGGTAGAAACGGGAGAAATCGAAAAGCCCACACCTCCATCGGTCTTCGTTGGAAGACTCGGATATCCGAAAGTTTTTGTCGGACCTTTAATTGCCTTAAACGATGAAAATCCCGAATTCTTCGATTCCCCTTGGCTTTGGGAAGGTAGCGTTGAAGATGTTATCGAAATTAGAATGTCTCTAATCAGGGGGATGAAGCTAACCGACATTCATTCGAGCGACAGATTTATTGAGACACTTCAAGAGGCTACGGCTTCGATAAGACATGTAGATTTGGAAAGCAGAATTGAAAAGATCGTTGAGAAGCCGATATTTGACGATGTCTTACAGCCGATGGGCGTTGCGGCTAAGATCGAAGATGTTAGGCTTGCGGAAAATCCTAAGATACCGAGGAAGGTTGAAAAGGTTTGGAAGGATGAGATTAAAGCTGTTGAAGCCGTAAGATTGCTTTTCGATGCCGGATTCAGCACATACTATATCCAGAAGTTGTTCTCAATCGGTATGCTCGGTGCTGAAAAGAGGCTTGTGCCGACGAGATGGAGCATCACAGCAGTTCACGATATGTTGGGCGAAAGCCTGAAGAAGGAGATTTCAGAGTTCGATTCCGTAAACGAAGCTATGTTCTTCAGCTACGAGCACTTCGGAAATCGCTTCGAAATTTTAATTCTCCCGGGAAGATACTCCTTCAATCTCGTCGAGATATGGGAGAAGAAGAGCTTTTGGAGCCCCGATTCAACTTGGATAGGCTACGACGGTGAAACGATTTTGAAGAAGAAAAGGTATTCCGTGCTCGGGGGCGGATACTATGCTGCAAGACTGCCGATTTTGGAATTTTTGAGAAAAATCAGGAGGCAGGGTAGGGTTTTCGTAGTTAGAGTTATAAAGCCGGAATACTACGCTCCTTTGGGAGTTTGGGTCGTTGAGGAAGGGGTTAGGAAAGCTTTGATGCGTAGAAAGGAAGTAGATGGAAACAAAGTCAAAGAAATTCTCGGAATGTTTAAGATCCAAGCTACGCTATCCGATTTTTAAAACCTTCTATCATGAAGTAATCCCTCTTAGTCCATGCGATCCTGTAAACGATCGGCATATCCTTCATTTGCAGATCCCTGACCCACATCAAATCCCTTACCTTAGGATGCAGTCCAACCGATCTGAACATATCGATCATCACGCTCATATCCGCTCCGCCGTAAAACGGTAGATGCTTATTTACTTCCCTTCTGTAATGGATCTGCCTGAACGGGTTCCTTCTTTCATAGATACCGATCAGAATTCTACCGATGAACTTTCTAACCCTCGTGCTTAGAGATCTGTCCATCCATTTGCCGTCTATAACTACAACCTTCTTCCTCGCAACCCTCGCCCACTCGGACAAAGCAACCTTCGGATTCGGGAGCGTCCAGATGAGATGCCTGCAGATAACAGCATCAAAGCTTTCGTCTTCGAAAGGTAGATTTTCCGCATCTCCAAGAACGAATTTTATCTTCAATTTCCTCCGTTCAGCCTTTCTTTTCGCTTCCTTGATCATGCCTTCTGATAGGTCCAATCCTACGACTTCGTGCCCCATTTCGGCTAAAATCAAAGCCAAGAAACCGGTTCCGGTTCCAACGTCCAAAATCCTCATAGTAGAATCGAAAACATCACTCAAGATCGAACGCCAAACCTCCGGCAAGCAAATATGCCCCGGAGATCTGTCGTAGCTGTTGCTTCTCGAATCCCAGTATTCCTTTATCAGCCTTTTGATGTTCATCATCGCAGAATGATATTACTCTTTAAATCTTTAATGAAACTACTATCGCACTATTCGACAATAGCTTTGGAAAATTTGATATACTATGTAGTGATTGATCGGGTCGATAATAATAAAAGGTGATAAAATGGACGAC
This sequence comes from Archaeoglobaceae archaeon, assembly GCA_027016055.1. Classification (GTDB taxonomy): domain Archaea; phylum Halobacteriota; class Archaeoglobi; order Archaeoglobales; family Archaeoglobaceae; genus WAKM01. The sequence continues at coordinate 8,879 of JALWBF010000071.1, forward strand.
ATTATTAAGATCGTTAATCATGAGGCTTGGATCGAAATATGGAATGATAGGGCTTACCTTAAGTGGGGGCATTATCCGGAAGTGGACGGCAAGCTCGATCCGCTGAGCATAACGAGAGCGTTCGCAGTTGCTAAAGGAATAGTTAAGCCCTTAATCGTGGGCATGGATAAAGATTCCTCAGCTAAAGGCGGACTTTTCTTGGAGTTCGACGATGCTGATGCTATAGCCGTGGAATACGACAGGGGTATTTACACGCTCACAGAAGACGGGAAATGGATATTCGGAAGATCTGTTCCTCCAAAATACTCCGTCAAGGATGTTAGACGCATATTGGGCTTCGCAAAGGTTTATCTAAGTGATAACATCATACCTTTAGGCTTGGAACTCGAATTGATGCCAGATAGGATCGGTGACGAAATAGCTGTTCAGATTCTCTTTAGGGGCAAACCCGTAGCCGGCAAGGTTAAGCTGAGGAATTCCGATGGATCGTTCGAGTTCGATGCGGATGAGAAAGGAACGAAATTGAAGCTTGCCAAGGGAGTCAACGTCATATCCGCGAGATATGTGGATGAATTTTGTTCTGTTAAGAGGAGCATGGTAACCACTCTAACGATTTTGAGGTGATGTGGATGATTACGAGGAGGGATTTTCTGAAATACATTGCCTTAAGCTCGGCAACCCTTCTGCTCGGCTGTGCTAAAAAAGAAATAACTCCGGTGACTACTCCGACAGCTAAGCCGACTTATAAGGCGGAGTTCGTGCTTGGATACGGAAAGGATCACAGACTTAAGGGTGGCAAATGGGGTATCGGTTTCTTTCCGAAGATACATGTGCTGGAAAGGCTGGTCGAATACGATCTGAAGAAGGACGACTTCATTCCGTGCCTTGCAAGAAAGTGGGATGTCGAGAAGGATGGAAAAATAATAACGTTTGAGCTTAACAAAGGTATAAAGTTCTCGGACGGTAGCGAATTCAACGCCGAAGCCGTTAAGTTCACAGTTGATTGGCTGAAGATCAACCATCCCCTCGGAGCGGAAACGTTCGAATCAGCCGAAGTGGTGGACGATTACACGGTATCCATAAATTACAAGGATGCAATGTTCTTCAACCTCGCTAAGATGGCTGAATTTCATATGAGCATAATGTCCCCGAAGAGCGTCAAGCCTGAAGGCGATCCGAAGGGTGAGTTCGTTCTGCCGATAGGAACCGGAGCATTCAAGGTTGTGGATTACAAAGAAGGACAATATGCCGTTTATGCTCCGAACGAGTTCTGGTATGATCGATTCGGCATAAAGCCGAAGTTCAAGCGTTTCGTTGTTAAGTTCATAAAGGATGAGGATACGAGAGTAATGGCTCTGAAGAGCGGGGAGGTTGATGCCATATCAGATTATGTTCACGGCGGAAGTGCTTACACGCCGAGAAATCAGCTTGGATCCTTGCAGGAGGAAGGCTATGATGTGTTCAAAAGGATAATTCCTCTAACTTGGATAATAGCGTTCAATTATAAGAAGGAGCCGTTTAACGACGTTAAAATGAGGGAAGCGGTAGATTTAGCCGTTAACAGGGATGATATAGTTAAGATATTCGACAACCAAGTCCTTCCGGCGAGGACTTTATTCATAGAGGATGCGCCGGGGATAAAGGAGGCTGGAGTAACTTATGAATACGATCCTAAGAAGGCTAAGGAGCTCGTTGAAGAAGCAGGATACAGCGGTGCCGAGGTTGATATGATAGTTGATAAATCCCAAAGCGACCAGATCTTGGTCTGCCAGCTCATACAGCAACAACTGAAGAATATAGGACTGAAAGTCAAACTTGAGGTTCTCGAACCCGGTGCTTACAAACAGAGAAGGGATTCGGGCGAATACGACATGAGGATGTATTATATCGGTGGAACCGACAGGAGGTTTTACCTTAGAATGTATTGGAGGTTCTATCCGGGAAACAAGTGGAGCGCATACGTAAGCGAGAGAACAGGAGAGCTTTGCAAGAAGATACTTAAGGAGTTCGATAAGGAGAAGAGAAAGCAGTATCTCATAGAGTTCTACAAGGCTATACACGACGAACACGGCGTCGTGCCCTTATACTTCGACATAATGACGGTAGTTACGAGTAAGAACGTCGATGCGGATTATTATAGCCTCTTCCATTACCCCAACGGGATACCGTTCGGAGAGCCGTTGTTCTATAACGTGGGAGTGAGGGCATGAATGCTTAGATACATAGCGAGGAGACTTCTTCAGGTAATTCCGACGCTTTTCGGTGTTTCCCTTCTTTCGTTTTCCCTACTCTACCTCTTCGCTGGAGCTC
>JALWBF010000072.1 GCA_027016055.1 Archaeoglobaceae archaeon
TTCTATGACTGTGATATTGTTCTTGTAATATATAGTATTTCATTATGACCATTACCTATAAGAGCATAAAACTGAAAGATATATGTTTGGCCTAAGCTCAGGACCCCCAGAGCCACCAGCATACCCTTGGGCTGTTACTGTTATATTACCGCTATTTGTCGAACTAGCACAGCTAAAACTAATTATGTGCGGGTCAATCGTCTTATATAGAGAACCTTTATAACCTACAGTCTTTTCATTAGTATAACTTGTAGAGCCTGTCCTAGAATCATATATTTTAAATCTAACAGGTATATAACCTGCATTACTTGTGCTAGCAGTTTCTATATCATTAAATGTAAATAAGATTAGTAATCTTGGAGCTACAGAAGACGGTACTGATAAAGTTACTGAAATGATATCAGTCCATGTTAAAATAGGGTCGTATGTAGTAGTCCTGACAGCCATTGCCAACTTAGTAACAGAATAATCAGCAATCTTAATAGTATTTACGGCCAGATTAGCAATCTTAGCGTTTGTAATTGCTGCATTAGTGATTTTGGCATTGGTTATGGCTCCATCCGCTATCTTTGCGCTAGTTATTGTGGCGTCTGCAATTTTGGCAGCATCTACAGCCAGATTAGCAATTTTCGCATTGGTGATTGCCCCGTCCGCTATCTTAGCCGTCGAAACAGCAAGATCTTGTATTTTAGCGTTTGTAATTGCACCATCCACTATCTTTGCAGAATCTACAGCTAAATTTGCAATCTTGGCATTGGTAATGGCAGCGTCTGCAATCTTGGCCTCTGTTATTGCGGCATCAGCTATCCAGACAGTTTCTATTACTTCTCGTAATTTTGGAGCTTGAATTTGCCAAATAGCATCGCCAGGATCTCCAGTATCATAACCAACTTCATTAACAATTAACTCAAGCCTGGCCCAAGCAACATCATCAAGAATAAGGTCAGGCGTAATTGAAATTCTAACTAATTCCCAACCACCAATATCATCAACAGGTTCTAAAATATCGTATAATTTTGACTTGTACTTATTAAGCATCACAACTCTAAAATACGCATCACCAGCACCTGAAATACGCCGGAAATAAGCCTCAGCTATATAACTTTTATACTTAGTTATTGGGATCAAATGGTGTTCATCATTTTTAGTGCTAAGTACTAGCCTTGTGCCACTCACGTTCTGTATAGCGTACTCACCAGCTATACCGTCACTAATTGACACTCGCTCAGCTGCGCCATCTAGAACATCCCAACTATTTGGCCAATTCACAAATTGCCAATCCTGAACTAGATTAAATCCTTCAGGTGGTGTAGTAACCGAAATATCTTCAGCTGTAGTGCTCGCTTCTGTTGACCACAAACCAGGCCCACATATATCTACCGCTCTAACTTTTACTGTATATGTGGTACCTTCTGTTCCTCTTATTACCCATTGATTTGAAAGGCCCGCATCATACACCGCCCCATTGACATCAACTTTGTATTTGACTATGTCTCCACCAGAAACAGGATTCCATTTTGCGATAATGGTTGAGTAGTATTTTTCCAATGTTACGGTTGGTGTATCAGGGACGGCGTTTTCTACCGTAACTGATCCGTAGTTAGCGCTCCAATTACCAGACGTGTCTTTGGCCTTAATGTAAAATGTCCAGGAACGTGAAGAAGCATAGTCATTCCCATCTAACTCAACCACCGTCTCTTTAGTCCTTAAGACCAAGTTTGCATCATCATTACCGAAATTCGTATCTAAACGAATCTCGTAAAAATCGAGATCTTTTATTTCAGATGCAGGCGCCCATTCAAGTCTAATATTAGATGAGAATACACAACCAGCCGCTACAAATGCTACATCAGCTGGTGGACTATCCTTTCCAGTAATAGTGGTTGTAGAGGAAATACCAACCGATTTAATCCCATAAATACTTACTGATATTATTTTTACAGTATAATTTGTATTCTCTTTTGTATCTTCATAGTAATAAGTCTGAAGAACACCAGCGCCTTGAGACGATAAATTAGTTATATGTACCCAAGGTCCTGTTCCTTCCTGAATCCACACCTCATAGTGATCAATATAAACATGATCCGGCTCGTTAAAGGAAATTTCTAAACGTGATGTCCAAGAACCGTCCTTCTGTTGGTAAACATTTTCAGAGACAGTAAGGTTAGCTACTTCAGGTGGGGTAGCTAACGGATCAGGAAGGTCAGTTAACGGATAAGTAGCAGTTCCGGTACTGGTTGTATCATAAATTGAGTAATCTTCTTCAAGAAGACCAAGAGAGACGGTATCATCCTGGTGATATGAGATCTTAGTTACACGAAATAGTTTTTCAGAAATTCCAAAATCATCATATGTCAACTTAACAACATCCCCAATTTCAAGCGCCACCGCACGCTGATGGCCCCTAATTGAAACAGATTTATTGAATTTTGAGCGGTTCAAAAAGTAATTCGCAATTTTAGTAGCAACATTACGGTTGGCTCCTGGAAGATCAATAATTTTCGTTTTCTTTTGTTCTGTAGAGATAGCTTCAATATCGTCAATAGTTACTGTATTAGGCTGGTAATTAAGCTCAGGATCAGTATAGTTCACTTGAATAGAGTTGAACTTATCTACTAGCGAGGAAATATAAAGCCTGAAAGAGTTAGGAACAATATCATCATTAGTTAAGTGCATTACAGGAGCTTCATTATTCAGATCGAAAATACGAACTTTGTAAACTCCATGCGTACGCACTAAAGCAGCACGGAAATGATTACAAATCGTCTCAAGCGCATCCAGTTTTCTGGTAGTAGAAATTATTCCGTTAAATGTAAATCCGTTAGCCTCACAATAATTAGCTGCTTCTGCAAAAGAATCAAAATCTATGAACTCATCTGGAACTCCAAAACCATAGCGAGGGTTACGCAGGAAGTCTAAAAGAACAAGAGCTGGGTTATTAGACCATCCAGTAGTTTCTGTTCTTGGATCGTAAAGCGTTCGTCCCTTTACCTTAGCAGAAATAACTGGGGCACTATTCCATTTATCTTGTTTGTACTCTAACCGGACACAAAGAGTTGCTGTCCAGGGAAGATTATCCGAGAAGCCCTGGTCTGTTATCCATGTTGGGTATGAATTAGTTTCATCACCATTTACTCCAGCCCATGTAACAAGACCAGCCTGCGGGGTAGTACTTAACTCCTTTCCGTTCAGATAGACAGCATCTACTGTATAAATAGGCCCTTCAGATAATGTCTGTACGATATACAAATATTTGTTGTCTGAGCCGGAAGTTTTGAGCCAAACCCACGTCCCACCAACTCTGCATTCACCATATACAACTGGTAAGACGGATGAAATTTGTCGGGAATTAGTAAGGTAAATTCCAGAGGCAAACTCGCTTGGGTCAAACTTGGCTTTAAGCTTTGGCTTAGGAGCAGTTATAGAGCTAAGTAAGGCACCACCAACAACTAGAGCAGCACCAGCAGGGCCACCAATAATAGCGC
>JALWBF010000073.1 GCA_027016055.1 Archaeoglobaceae archaeon
TCTTAAAGGAGTTCGGTGATGTTATAGTTCACGGAATTGCCGTAAAACCGGGAAAACCTACTGTTATAGCCGTAGCGGATGGAAAGCCCATATTCGGACTTCCGGGCTATCCCACGTCGGCTTTGATGATCTTCGAAATATTGGTCGCTCCGTTGATAAGGAGAATGTCCGGAATTTCTGAGGAGAGCAGAAGGGTCGTTAAGGCTAAGGTTCCCATGAAAGTCTTTTCGGCAATGGGGAGAAGAGAATTCCTGCCGGTTAATTTGGTCGAAGGAAAAGAGGGATTGATAGCGTATCCGTTCACCGAATACTCCGGAGCGATTTCAACCTTAGCCGAAGCGGACGGGTTCATAGAGATTCCGGAAAATAAGGTTTTCTTGGAGGAAGGCGAGACAGTTGAGGTTAGGTTGTTCGGAGATATCAAGCCGGCGGATTTGATGATCATAGGTAGCCACTGCGTCGGAATCGAAGTTCTTCTCGAAATTATGCAGAGGAGAAAGCAGGTGCAGGCTAAGGTCATCAACGTCGGTTCCACGGGAGGGATATTAGCCGTTAAGAGGGGCGAAGCGGATATAGCCGGAACACATCTGTTGGATGAGGAAACGGGAGAATACAACGTTCCTTATCTTGTAAGGTATGGGTTGAGCGGTGAGGCGGTCTTGGTTAAGGGCTATATAAGGGAGCAGGGATTCATAGTCGCAAAAGGTAATCCGAAGGGTATAGAAGGTTTTGAAGACCTGTTGAGGGATGACGTTACTTTTATAAACAGGAATCCCGGTTCTGGAACGAGGATTCTTCTCGATATGAATCTTAGGAAGATTGCCGAAGAGAAGGGAATGAGCTTCGATGAGCTGAGGCGTAAGATTAAAGGTTACGACGTCGAGGCGAAATCCCATACCGCTGTAGCAGTTGCCGTTTTAACGGGTAAGGCTGATGTTGGGTTGGGGATAAGAACTGTAGCCGAAAGATACGGTTTGGACTTCATTCCGGTAAGGCCGGAAGAATACGACTTCGCAATAAGGAAGGAAAGACTGGAAAAGGAATCAGTCAAGCTGTTTTTGGAAGTTCTCAAATCTGAAGAATTTAGGAGAGAATTGGAGAAAAGGTTACCGGGAATTAGGGTGACGGAGAGAACAGGCGAAATAATCGAAATTTAATCATCCTTTCCTTCGAAAGCCCTCTGAACCAATTTTATCGCACATAGATCTCCGCACATGCTGCATGCTCCGCTCTTCGACTTCCTTCTTTCCCATATACTTCTCGCCTTTTCCGGATCTATCGCAAGCTTGAACTGTGTTTCCCAGTCGAACTTCTTCCTCGCCAAAGACATCATATAGTCTATCTGCCTTGCCCTTTCCCTCTGCCCTTCCTTGATCAGATCAACAGCATGGGCTGCTATCTTCGCAGCTATGACTCCCTCCTTTACATCTTCAACCGTAGGCAAGGCGAGATGTTCCGAAGGTGTGACGTAACATATGAAGTCCGCTCCGGCCATTCCGGCAACCGCAGCTCCAATGGCTCCAGCGATGTGATCGTAGCCGGCTGCTATATCCGTTACGAGGGGTCCGAGCAAATACAGCGGGGCGTTCTTCGTTACGAACTTCATCGCTTTGACCGATGTCTCAATCTCATCCAAAGGCACATGGCCCGGGCCTTCAACTATCGCCTGCACACCCGCTTCCCTGCACTTCTCAACCAACTCCCCGAGCACTATGAATTCTGCAAACTTCGCCCTATCGCTCGCATCGTGCAGGCAACCCGGTCTGAATGCATCTCCCAAGCTTATCGTAACGTCGTATTCCTTCAAAATTTCAAGCAGATAATCGAAGTTTGCATAATACGGATTCTCCTTCTCGTTGTGCAACATCCAACCGATTATTATTGCACCTCCTCTACTAACAACCCCCAACAATCGCCTGCTCTTCTTAAGCCTCTCTACGGTCGTCCAATTCACTCCGGCATGTATGGTCATGAAATCGACTCCATCCTTAGCATGCTTTTCGACGGATTTGAAGAAGTGATCCTCATCCATATCCACAACAACTTTCGCCATTCTCGCGGACTGATAAATGGGAACGGTTCCGAAGGGAACATCTACGGCATCCATAATTCTCCTTCTTATGTAATCCAAATCTCCAGCAGTTGAAAGATCCATGACAGCATCTGCTCCATACTTCTGTGCAACTATGGCCTTTTCAACCTCCTCGTCAACGTTAACGTAATCGATCGAAGTTCCAACGTTGGCATTAACTTTAGTTTTCATCAATCTACCTATAGCTCTCGGCTTAAATCCGTCATCATTCTTAATATTCCTCGGAACTACAACCTCTCCCTTGGCGATTAGCTTGATGAGTAAATTCAACTCGACTCCTTCGTATTCCGCAACATCCTTAAGCCACTCCGGAGCTTTGCCTTTCTTAGCCATTTCCATTAGAGTTTCCATCGAAGGAATTTTGCTAAAATTCAATAAATAGTTTGCCGATTAGCCCTTAACTAACAGTATTTTTCATGATAATTTTTGGTTTGCATAAACTTTGCAAAAATGTCAAATATCTAAAGGTGTAACGTTGCATGAGCGGGGGTTGCCGAGTCAGGACAAAGGCGCGGGATTCAGGGTCCCGTCCCGTAGGGGTTCGTGGGTTCAAATCCCACCCCCCGCATGCTTCTTCTGCTCTTGCGATTTTTGTGAATTTTAAAGCATCCCGGCGGTTATTTCCTATGATAAAAAATCGGAAATCCTATATATGGCGGGTAATGTCGGGGAGTAAAACCCTTTCCCGCGATTGAAAAACTGCACCAGCTACAAAATCCGCAATTTGTAAGCCGGGATATTGTCGGGAGTCTTCATGAATCGTAACTTAAGGATTCAGCTATGAATCCTGCTAAATAATAGCCACAAGCTATTTGTTTTTGAAGAACAATTGCAGAGAAAAGCAAATCCTCTTCTACTGCTCTTTTCAGGAGTCTTTCTCGTATAATATCATCAGATCTTGCAAATTTGAACTCAGGTATGTTTTTCTTCTTAGAAGACTTATTGGACTCCTTTAAGGGCTTAAGATATTATATAAGGTATCTCTCTGCTTTGGAATCCTGCCGGCGGATTCAATTATTCTGATCATCTCCTCCTTCGGCAAAAACTCCCCGCTTGTGGCTCCGGCTGCTTTCGAAATGTTCTCCTCCATCAAAGTTCCGCCCAGATCGTTCGCTCCGACGTGTAAAGCCACCTGAGCAAGCTTTACTCCCAGCTTGACCCACGAAGCTTGGATGTTCTTAATTTCCGGATATAAAATTATCCTCGAAATTGCGATAACGAGCAGATCTTCGAAGCCCGAGCTTCCCTTAACGATTTTTCCGAGTTCGTTGTTCTTCGTCATGAACGGAAGCGGTATGAACTCTGTAAAGCCGCCAGTCTTTCTTTGAATCTCCTTTATGATCAGCAGATGCTTGATCCTGTGCTCCCAGCTTTCTATATGTCCGAACAT
>JALWBF010000074.1 GCA_027016055.1 Archaeoglobaceae archaeon
ATTTTTTGCAGCGGCACATTCAACAACGGAATCGAACAGATCCTCTCCCAACGCAACGTCTTCTGGCAAAGCCACGTGATGCTTTGTGTCTTCAAGTCTGCAAATTATTCGCAAATTATTAAAATTGTTATATCTTCTCTTCGCTAAAAAAACTTTTCCGGTACGCATCAAGGACAAAATTCCCATTTGGTTTTGCAGATATTTTTTCAAATTTTCTTTGTCTGCAAAAATTACAAACCACCCTTCATAGAATTCTTTATAGCTGTGCCATAAAAGCAAAATTTCTTTTTCCAAGCTAACTTCCTGCTTGATGCCGTCATACTCGTCGAGTATGCAAAATGCAATCTTTTTCCCATCAACTTCACTTTCTTCGTAGTCCATCTCATACCGTATAGCCATATTGAATTCCTTTTTTCGCTCAGCCATACATACGCAGGCATTCCATTACAAACTCAAAAGCGCCCGGCCACATTTTTACGTCTTTTTTGGGAAATCTTATCTCTGGCTCAAAACTGAATTCATCTATTTTTTGCAAATTTTCTATTTGTTCGTATTTATCGTAGCGTCTAATGCCGATAAAAACGCTGCTTTTTTTCATTAAAGAGAGTATGCCGAGATTGCCGTGCAGATACTCTTCCAGAAGATTTTTATCGGAAAATATTACGTGCCATCTTTCAAAATCCTCAAATTCTCTCTCCCAAAGCAGTAAAATTCCATCGTCAATACTTACTTCCTCTTTAGGTCCATCGTATTCGAGTAAAATACAGAGCCGAGAAAGCGTATTGCCTACGGTTACTTTTTCGAAATTAAATTCATTTTTGCCTTTCTGTATTTGTTTTGTCTTCTTGACATACTCCCCACGCATAAATGCGGGGATTCTGGCTTTAAGCGGGGATGCCGACAGTAGCCGGTCTTGTTTCTCCTATGCCGAGAGTCGATGTCCCGACTCCATATATTTATTGTAACGCAAAAAAAGCTTCAAGGAAAATAGACCTCCTGTTAACTCTTTTGTCACCTTGTATACCCAGAACCAAAGCTCGGGGCTTTACGGCGAAATTTAGTAAAACCGCCTTCCTCAGGAGATAGATACAAGATCGCAGACTCTACCGATTGACAATCTATAAACATGTAGTCTCAATATCAACCGAGACTTGTGTGTAAATATTCGATGCCCGACTCTACACAAAGCGGCCCCGTTCAAAAGGCTTTGCGGCGAAATTCGGTAAAAACGTCAGTCGTTCCGAAAAAAAGAAAAACCGCACTCTCTTTCTATTTCGTTCATGCTGGAGAGAAACTCTTTGGCTTTGGCCCTGGACATCCCTTTGTTCGTATTTGGCGCCAAAAAGCATACCGGCGTTTTTCGAGGTCTGAATATTATTTTAAACCAGTATCGCGGAACGTTCACTCCGTTCCGTATATACCCTTGACTGCCGCACACTCCCGTTATGACAGACACCGTTTCGTATTTTCTTGCCTGAAACCTTGCGAACCTCTCTATTTTCGCCCAGAGCCTTCTGTTTAGCCGCGGTTTTTGCGGCGCTATATTCGACATTAAAAACGTCTCCTTTTGCACCCTCTTGCTGTAATCGAACGCGGCGTTTGGAGCGAGATGCCCTCTGTCAAATCCGGTTCTGGAATAGTCTTTGGGATAGCTTCTGCATTTCGCCGGAAGACGGTAATCCGGCCGGAAATAGAGATGTTTTCTGGAAAGGTTCACCCCGTCGGCAAGCTTCCCGTCTATTCGATATACGACCATTCTGGGAGTTTTCCATTTGCAGGAATAGCATATGTCGAAAGCCGTTTTGTGCAAGATTTTATCGCAGCGGGTCTGTATATCGTACCCGGGAAGAAACTTGCTTGAAAAAGCGAACACCGAAAGGGGAAGCAAAATAAGGCCAAATACCGCGGCCTTAGACATTTTTTTCATATTTTACCCCTAGCGTCTTTTTTAAAAGAATATCGAATTTTTCTTTTTTGTCAACAGGAATCTCTTTTTTGATTCTCGCTACGAGCCTGTCTCTTTTTTCCCGAAGGCTTTGCATGGGATCAAAAGAGTCTAAGCAATAGATAGAATCTTGAAGAGAAGAAGGTCCTCTTCGGTTGAAAAAAACCTGCAGGGAAAGCTCTCCTTCTTCGGTTCTTTCAAAAGAAACGTTCACCTCTTTCACTCCAAGAGCCAAAACGGCCTCATGGAGGAAAGCCAATATGTTTTTTACCTCTTTTTCATTCTCCACAGACACTCCCTTTCCCGCCGGTCGGACATATATCCGAAAGAGATAGACGCTGCTCCTTAAAAGGCGGAGTCTGCTGCTGGTAGACGTACGGATTTGGCCGCAGAACATACGGAAGATCGAACTCTTTGAGCATTTTTTTAAACTCCTCCGCCATATAATCTGCGATCTTTGAATCCTGATCGCTAAGAAAAACACTGTATACGGTTCCTCCGACAACGACGTCGCACCAGTCTAGTCTATTCGGAGAATGGCTGCTTCCCGGCTTTATCACCACTTCTTTGACCACCCTTGTATTTACTGTCGACAATATTTCCTTCATTCTGTTCATTGGAACAGATTTTTTCAGTAATATCATGCGCTCTCCTTTTTTTACCGTTCATTCCGTCCGATCGCTTCGTTAAACAGCCCAAAAGATATCAATCTACGGCTACCGCCTCTACGGTATAGGAGGAGCAAAAAGACTCAACCGCGTTCTCTACGGCTTCCTCCTTCGTTTCGGCACTCTGCTTCGTAACCCACTTTCCCAAGGGCAAAGGCCGATCGCTCATCAAAACGGCAAAAGTAATCTCGTAAAGTCCGTTTTTTACTTCGACAGAGTTTTCTTCCACTATAAAAAGGGAGTTGTTTACATACTCTACCGCTCTTGCTTCCGCCATATCTTTTCTTCTTTCGTCAAACGATCTGGTCACAGTGAAAAACTTTTCCCCAGGTACCGATATTTTGATTTGGACCTTGATGCTCATATTTTTCTTTCGGCCTCCAGGTTTCGGCCTACTTCCTCCTTTCTTTAAAACGTTGGAATCGAGCGACGCTTCGCTCAAACGGCGTCGCTCTTTCTTAGCTCTTCGACGGCCCTGATTCTTTGCGCTATGTTTCGAGATCTGAACCCCGAACCCTTCCGATACAGCATGGAAATCAGCGAGATGGCATCCAATTGCGTCAAATCCGCTTCGTTTATATCGCCAAAAATATTTTTTGCCGCCTCTTTCAAGCCGTCTTCGCAAGCGGCGATGATATCTTCGGATCTTTCCACGGGATGGCTTCCTATAAACCTCCATACGTAATCCATCATTCGAAGCTTGAAAACCTGCTCCGTTTTTTCGTCTACGCCCTCTATTCTCATGGAAAGGTAACTTTCCAAAGTCTTGGTTATCCTCCATCTTCCTCTCTTTGAGGCGTATTCGTCCATCATGGATACAAACTCCTCAATCATAGGATAACGAACTTCACAGGTTCGATAG
>JALWBF010000075.1:0-630 GCA_027016055.1 Archaeoglobaceae archaeon
GAGATAAGGCTTGCGGAGGAGGCTGAATACATAGACGTTCTGCTCGAGAGAATAGCAAAGGACGACAGGGTTGCCTATGGGCTTGAGGAGGTTAGGAAAGCATACGATTACGGAGCAATAGATGTTCTGCTGATTGCAGACGAATTTCTTAGAGAGCAGAGGGAAAGGTGGAACATCGATGAGTTCATGAGGAACGTCGAAGTTATGAAGGGTAAGGTGGTTATAATGAGCACGGAATTCGAACCGGGGCAGAGGCTTATGTCATTGGGCGGTATAGCTGCACTGCTTAGGTTTTCGATCGACTAAAAGTTTAAATTTTGCACAGAATATTTTATATTATGAGGATTTTGGTTGTTGCCGATATTCACGAAACTGAGGTAAAAATACCTCAGGATGTCGATGCCGTCTTTATTGCTGGAGATTTTACAAATGCCGGCTCCCCAAGCTTTGCAGGGAAGGTTCTCGATTCGATAAAGACCAAGGTCTTAGCCGTTCCGGGAAACATGGACAGAAAAGAGGTCTTGGATCTACTTGAGGAACGAGGTGTTTCAATTCACAGAAAGGTCGTGGATTTCAACGGATTTAAAGTCTTCGGATTCGGAGGTAGCTCCGTTACACCGTTCGGAACCC
>JALWBF010000075.1:640-10610 GCA_027016055.1 Archaeoglobaceae archaeon
TTCTTCGACTGGGTCGGAGGGAAATCGGTTGGAAGCATGTCGATAAGAAGATGGATCGAAAACGCAAAGCCGAAGTTGGTTTTCTGCGGTCACATACATGAACACAAGGGCGTTGCCAAGTTCAACGAGACGCTTATCGTCAAGGTTCCTCCGGCCAATAAGAAGGAAGGCGTTCTCGTGGAGTTCGAGGACTTAGATAACGTTATCGTTAGGTTCGTTCAGTTGGGCTGAATTATTCCTAAGCTGGAGGTATGCATTGACGAATGCCGAATAGCTCCAAGCTCTGAAGACCGCGGTTACGGGAGCCTGAACGAAGGCACCGATTTTCAAATATTTACCGAATTGAATTATCGAAAGAGCCGACGTTATAAAAATATCTATGAGAATTGAAAATAATGCGATTATTATTAAAATTAAAAATGTAGCCCACCAGTTACCCTTCACGATCCTCCAACTTGTCTTTAGAGATGAAATCACTCCCTTTTCATCTATCAGAATCGCATCGATAAAGTAGTAAAGTCTGACAGCCAGATAAATTCCGGGAATTACTAAAGCTACGGATCCCAACGCTACGCTGAGAACGTAAAGGATCATAGCTGTAAGGACTATGGGATACTTCTTAAGGGCGAAGCCGAACGCTTCAAAAATCGACGATTTCGTGTATGCAAGCCTTACGACAACCGAATCGAAATATATACCCAATAAAATTACTGCAATTGCGATTTCAAGAACGTGTATAACCTCATTTATATCTTTTTTGTCTAACGATGATGATAGGTATACCAGAAAGGAAAATAGAAGGGATGAGGCAAGGGAAGGAAATATTATGCTCGGCTTTTCCAATATCGTTCTGAAACCTTCCGCAAGTGCAATTTCGATGTCAAGCTTTTTCATTTACATCAAACCCAAAGCTTCCAGCTCCTCCGCAATCCTCTCAACAGCCTTTCTTGCATCTTCAGGATCCTTTCCCCCGGTTACCACCATCTTTCCGGAACCGAATATAAGCACAACAACCCTCGGCTTGTCAAGCCTGTAAACCAAGCCCGGAAATTGCTCGGGTTCGTATTCTATGTTTTCCAGCCCCAAACCTATCGCTATCGCGTTCAGGTTTAAATCCACGCCAAGATCGGCTGAAGCAACTATGTTTTGAACCTTTACTTCCGGATCTTCGATGACGGGAATCCCCAAGCTCCCTATTATCTTCACAACCTGCTTTACCGCCCTTCTCGCATCTTCAACAGATTTTGAGCCAGTGCAAACCACCTTACCGCTCCTAAAGACTAAAGCCGCAGCCTTGGGATCCTTAGTTCTTAAAACAAGTCCGGGAAACTGTTTCGGCTTATACTCCGCATCTTTAATTTCCCTTGCGATTTTGTTCAGGTCTATGTTCTCCCCTATCTGCGTAGAAGCCACAACATTCTCGATCTTTATCTTAAAATCTCTTTCCATTACCTTTCACCCTTTTAAATAGAGTTTATAAACCCTATATATACCTTTGCTTGGTCTGAAGGTTAGTATGATGAGGTTTCTAGAGCTGTTCGAAAAGCCGAAGAGATGGATCTGGCTTGTAATATTCATCAATATAGGCGGAGCGATCTACGGCTGGTATTACTACGAATACCAGCTGCTTTCGAGCCCAGCTTACTTATGGATATTCATTGCGGATTGCCCGAATTCCGCGCTTATGGTTGCCATATCTCTTATTCTAATTGTCAAGAATCTTAAAAACGATTTTCTTAGCTTCTTCGCATCGTGCAACGCACTAAAATATGGAATCTGGACGTGCTTCGTCATTCTTCTCTATCACGACTATTTTTTAAGCCCGGAAAGACGGTTGCTTTATTCCTGCATGTTTATATCTCACGCCTTACTTGCTGCTGAAGCAGTTCCCTTAGCTTATACGGTAGAATTTAACAAAAGCTGCGTCCTTGCACTGCTTTGGCTTTTACTGAACGATTTCATGGATTACGTTATTGGAACTCATCCTTACATTCCCCTTAACAAATTGATGCTCGTTGCCGGATTTACGGTATTCTTAAGCTTTTTTTCGTTTTCGATATGTTACTTAATTTCAAAAAGAGCCGCCGCCGGGATTTGAACCCGGGACCTGGTGATTACGAGTCACCCGCTCTACCAGGCTAAGCCACGGCGGCGCAATAGATTATATTATTGATGAGATTAAAAGCTTTTTGATGAATGTCGTTCTGTTCAGCGGTGGTGTGGATTCAACTCTGGTCGCATACATGCTCAAGCTTAGGAGTATTGATTTTGTAGCGGTCACTATAGATGCCGAATTTATAGCGAGAAGGGAAATCGAATTCGCGAGGAAAATTGCAAGGATCTTGGGTTTTAGGCATAAAATCATCAGAATCGATCCTTCCTACGAGTTTCTGAGAAATGACGATCTAAGGTGTTATTACTGTAAAAGGAAAATGTTAACTACGGTTTTGAGCGAGTTCGGAGAAGTTAGGATTTTCGATGGGACTAACAGGGATGACCTCAATGAATTCAGACCCGGGCTGAAGGCTAACGAAGAATTCGGAGTTATAAGTCCGCTGAAAGATCTGAGCAAAGATGAGATTAGAGAAATCGCGAGAAAGGTCGGTCTTCCTAATTGGAATAAGCCCTCAAATTCGTGCTTGGCGACGAGGGTAATTGGAGAGATAACAAAGGATAAGCTTAGGATGGTTGAGGAAGCTGAGGATTTTCTTTTATCGCTCGGATTCAACGTTGTAAGGGTTAAACACGAGTTCGGAAACGCCAGAATAGAGGTTGGGAGGAATGAAATAGAGCGGGCATTCGAGCTTAGAGATGTTATCGTAGGTAAACTTAAGGAGATCGGATTCAAAAGGGTCTCTTTGGATTTGGAGGGAAGATTTTAAAAATCAAAAAGTTCGATTTCCAAGCCTACGTTACTCTCCTTTGCTTTTCTAAACACCAAATCCGCCACGGCTATATCCTGAATAGCCAAACCCGTCGAATCGAACACCGTTATCTCATCATCGCTCTCCCTTCCCCTCTTCATTCCGGCTACGATTTCGCCGAGCGTTGCGTAGATGTCTTCCTTCTTAAGCAATCCCTTCGAAACAGCTACGTTTATCTCTCCTCCGTGCATAGCCTGCTCCAAATCGTCCACGACTATCTTAGCCTTGAGCAAAATTTCCTCTTCAAGCTCCTGTTTTCCGGGGGCATCAGCTCCTATGGCGTTTATGTGCGTTCCCTCTCTGATCCATTCGGATTTAACGACAGGCTTTCTTGAAGGTGTTGTAGTCGTGAGAACATCGCAGTCGCAAGCATCTTTGGCATCACAGACCACTGCAGAAACTCCGAAATCCTCGCAGAACTTCGCAAACTTCTCGGCGTTTCGCTCAATTATATCGTAAACCTTGACCGATTCGATTTCGAATATTTCTTTTAAAGCCAGAAACTGCGTATAAGCCTGCCTTCCGCAGCCTATAAAGCCGAAAACCTTGCTGTTCTTTCTCGCAAGGTATTTTGAAGCTACTCCGCTTGCAGCTCCGGTTCTGAAGTTCGTTATATGAGTTCCATCCATAATCGCGAGCGGAAAGCCGGTTTCCGGATCGTTGTATATCAGAACGGCCATCACAGTAGGTAACCCCTTCTTGGGATTTTCGGGATGCGAATTCACCCATTTAACTCCAGCCTTCCCTTCCAGATATGCGGGCATTGCCCTGAGATCACCTTTTTCAAAGGTTAAGTATATCTTCGGCGGCATCTGCGTTTTTCCCTTCGCATGCAACTCGAAAGCCTTTTCAACAGCATCCATCGCTTCCTTCATCGTCAGAACTTTTTTAACGTCGTTTTCGGTAAGTATGAGAGTTTTCATGCGGAGCAATTTCGATCTTACGCTTTAAAAAATTTTCATTTTCCGTATAAACCAACCAATTCGCCGTATTGAATTATGTGACCCTCCATAGCCTTCAGAAGCTGTTCCTTCGTTGCATCCTTCAAATCGAGAACGGTATCGAGAACGTAGACTTTGAATATGTATCTGTGCGGTTTTCCTTTCGGCGGGCAGGGACCTCCGTAGCCGTAATATCCGAAGTCGTTCCTTCCTTGGTAAGCCCTAAAGGGTTCGGAGATCTCCTTACCCCTCGGAATACCTTCAGGAATCTTATTCGTCGGAGGTATGTTCCAGATTATCCAGTGAGTAAAGGTTCCCATCGGGGCGTCGGGGTCTTCCATTATTATGGCTATGCTTCTGGCTTTGGGTGATAGATTTACGAGTTCGAGCGGAGGTGAGATATCTTCTCCGTCGCAAGTATACTTCTTCGGTATGAACCCTCCGTTCTTAAATACGGACTTCACTTCCAAGTTCTTCTCTAATTTCGGAGCACTCTTTTGAGCACATCCCAACAGCAAAATTGCTAAAAACAATACGATCGGCAGTCTCATCATCATACTGTTCACGATACGATAAGATTAATCTTGCGGAGGTGCCGGCATGTTCATTCCGAGGCAGACCAAGGATTTCATAAACATAGATCCGCTGCAAACCGGAGGGATTCTGACTGAGGATGCCAGAAGAATGCTTTTGGAATGGTGCGATGGCTACAGCGTTTGCGATTTCTGCGAAGGTAGTTTGCACGATATAAAGAATCCGCCGATAAAGGATTTCGTTCAACAGCTTGCGGAATTTTTGGACTGCGATGTGGTTAGAATAACGACCGGAGCAAGGGAGGGGAAGTTTGCTGTCATGCACAGCTTGGCAAAAAAGGATGCGTGGGTTGTGGTGGATACAAACGCACATTATTCTACATTCGTCGCCGCTGAGAGGGCTGGATTAAATGTCGCTGAGGTTCCGAACTCGGGCTATCCGGAGTTTAGGATTTACGAGGAGAGGTTCGCCGACGTTATAGAAGAAACGAAGAAGAAGGGGGAAGTGATTTTAGCAGTTCTTACGTATCCTGACGGAAATTACGGAAATCTGCCCGATGCCAAGAAGGTCATAAGAATTTGCCACGATTACGATGTTCCCGTTTTACTTAACTGCGCATACTCAATCGGCAGGATGGATATCAAAGCGAACAAGCTTGATGCAGACTTCATCGTTGGCAGCGGGCACAAATCTATGGCATCCACGGGTCCGATAGGAGTTCTGGGAATGAAGGATGAATTTGCCAAAATAGTGCTGAGGAAGTCCGAGAGATTTAAGAACAAGGAGGTTGAGCTTCTGGGTTGCACCGCAAGGGGTGCTCCTTTGATGACCTTAATGGCATCTTTTCCTCATGTGAAGGAGAGGGTAAAGAGGTGGAAAGAGGAGGTGGAAAAGGCGAGATGGTTTGCCGGTAAAATGGAGGAAATGGGATTCAAATTGCTCGGAGAAAAGCCCCACAACCACGACCTCATGCATTTCGAATCCCCACAGCTTTATGAAATCTCAAAGAAGGTTAAAGCGAGGGGTTACTTCCTATACAAAGAGCTTAAGAAGAGGAAGATACACGGAATAAAGCCCGGAAGAACAAAGAGCTTCAAGGTTTCGACGTATATGGTTTCAAGGGATAAGCTTGAGGTAGTTTTGAACGCTTTTAGAGATATATTGGAAAAGTATAGGCATGTTCTGGAGTCGTAACCGTCTCTTTATTTTATAAAATATAGAGATAACTATTAAAATAAAACATAATTATAATTTAATAAGACCGCCTAAGTATAGGAAGTAAACGACGAAGATGCCAGCTAAGATCCATAGCAACGGATGGACATCCCTTGGTCTTCCGGCTACGAGCTTTAAAATGCAGTAGCTGATGAATCCGATGCCGATACCGTCTGCGATGCTGAACGTGAACGGAATCGTTGCCAAAACAAAGAACGCCGGTAGAGCCTCCGTGGGATCGTCAAACGTTATGTTTCTTATCACGTTCATCATAAGAAATCCTACCAAAATCAGCGCTGGGGCGGTTGCGCATGCTGGAATAATCTGCGCTATGGGTGAGATGAACAGACCGATGACTATAAAGAGCACACCAACCACGAGCGCAACCATTCCTGTTCTACCGCCTTCTTCAATTCCAGCCGCGGATTCTATGTAGGTCGTTACCGTCGAAGTTCCCAGAACAGCTCCCAATGTCGTTCCAATAGCATCCGTAAGCAGTATCTTTTCGGAATCCGGAATACCTCCATCCTTATCCAAGAATCCCGCTTTAGCGCTTAAGCCTGTGACCGTTCCGATGGTGTCGAAAAAGTCAACCATGAAGAATGCGAAGACAACTCCAAACGCTCCGACGTTAAGCAATCCCCGAAAGTCAAGCTTCATAAACGTATAATCGAGCGTTGGAAGTGAAAATAGGCTTTCGGGCTTAGGTGTAACGCCTATAGCTATTGCCAAGACCGTAGTTGTTAGAATCGAAATAAGTAGGGCTCCGGGAATCCTTCTAACCATCAAAGCACATGCAAAGAATATTCCGAATATCGCAAGCCAGAACTCCGGCTTCGCAAAATTTTGGGTTCCCAACGTTACGAGTGTAGCTTTACTGCTGACAATTATTCCCGCCTCCTTTAAGCCTATCAGCGTCAAGAACAGTCCTATTCCGGCTCCGATTGCATATTTTTGCGATATCGGTATCGCATTGATTACCGCGGTTCTGAACTTCGTAACCGATAGAATTATGAAGATTACACCTTCCACGAACACAGCAGCGAGCGCAACCTGCCATGGGTAGCCCATGTTAAGGCATACGCTGTATGCGAAGTATGCGTTTAGCCCCATTCCCGGAGCCAATGCGAATGGTTTCTTTGCGTAAAGTCCCATTATGATCGTTGCAATTCCTGCTGAAAGGGCTGTAGCAGTAACCAAGGAAGGTATCGCCTCCTTACCCATTGCATTGCTTAGGATCGACGGATTTACAAAGAGTATATAAGCCATTGTCATGAACGTCGTTACTCCTGCCAGAATTTCCGTTCTCATGTCGGTGTTGAACCTTCTAAATTCAAAGTATTCCTCAAACCAGTTTGGCATGCCGATTGAAACCCTTTGGCATATTTAAAATTTGACCGTTTTAATTTAATCATGATTGATGATTTTGATTTCCCGCTTGTAACGGAAAAGCTTATTACATGAGATGGCTTACTCCTTTTGAAGCCCCGTAGGGTAGCGGTCAATCCTGCGGGCCTTTGGAGCCCGCGACCGGGGTTCGAATCCCCGCGGGGCTATTAGCCAACAAACACTTCATACCTTTTCAAACACCATTTTTATATTCTCCTTCATCGGCATAAACTTGTGACCGCATCTACACTCGACTTCATCCGGAATATCCATTATATTTTCAAATTCGGCACAGACTTCTCTGCATCTTGGGCAGATAACCTTAAACTTCAGCCTGAGCTTTCCCTTCTCGACAAGCTTTAGGCAGAGGTTCGTAGCATGGCAAACACTCGTATTAAGCTTTTTAGCAATAAATTCGGGCTCTGTCTCTCCCGAAATAAGCTCAAGAACGCGATCAAGCTCCGACATAATAAAAAATTTATTTAGCCAGCCTGAACTCCGCCGAGTAGAGATTTAATTTTCTTCTGTAAGTCTTGCAGCCTCTCCTTCAGCTTCTCTTCTTGCCTCTCAAGAGTCTTAATTCTGATCTCGAAAGTATCCTTCTTCTCCTTAAGCTCCTTCAAAACATCCTCCTTCGAAGTTTTGACGAGTATCGTTCCGACAGTCTTGAAGATCGGAGTATCATCGCTGACCTTCTCCACCTCCTGAATGGCGTTCTCAGTTTCCTTCAAAGAGTTTTCGAGTTGAACCTTCTGCGTTACTACCATCTGAAGCTGTTGCTGGAGCTGTTGAAGCTGGGCAATCATATTCTGAACCTGAGGCGGAAGCTCACCCATTACAACACCTCCAAACAAGCTTTAATCAACCTGAGCCAAGCGTTTACAGCTGCCCTCAGATCGGTTAACTCATCGGCTTCGAGCCTTAGCATTAGCTTACCTCCATCTAAATAAACCTTTGCCTTGCTTATCGCATCCCTTTCCTCAACCTTTAAAGCACGGTATAAAATTTCGGCTTTCTCCTCGTCAAGCTCGAATACGAACTCAGCCTCCAATCTTGATTCCCCCCTTTCTCTTTATCTTCATCTTGAAAACCGTAACGTCCTCGTATCTGAATTCCAACGTTATCCACTCCTCATCACGTTTAACGTAGACCTTCTTCTTCGGATCCATCTTCCTCGCAAGCTTCAAGCCCGCCTCGTTTTGGGGAAGGGCTCCGAGTAAAAGGGGATCGAAAGGTGCTTTGCCGATGAAAACAACCGGACTGTCGTCCATCTTAACCTTCACTACGTTGCTGACGTTGAACCTGATTTTGAGCATCTCACCCCTCTCGGGATGGATTATTTTAAGAATTGCCGGATTTCCCTTAACTTCCTCAATGATGGCAAGACTTTCGTTCTTTCCGAGCATAGAATAAAGTTCCTTTAAGCTTAGCTTCCCCCTCGTTACGTATCTCCAGTTCATGAATCTCGCCAAAGCCTTTGCCAGGCTCCTCGTTCTCCTGCTCGGTTTTCTTGAGGTAGTAAGTATCACGGACTTTAATTTGATATAAGGTCTATATAAGTCATTGTCTCAACCGGAGAAGATTTTTATTCAGCTTCGCTTGATTTCTTCAGGTGAGCATCAAAGAGGCTTTGAGGGGGAAGGTGAGCGAGAATGAGCTGAAAAAGGTTACGAGAAGCTTCGAGATAATAGGAGATGTAGTTCTAATCAACCTGCCGGATGAAGTCCTTCATCTGAAAGATCTGATCGTTCAGGCAATTTTGAGCAAACATAAGCACGTAAAGACGATTTTGAGGAAGGTCGGAGAAGTTGAGGGTGTGTATAGGGTTGCGAGATACGAGCCGATCTATGGTTACGAAACTGAAACCATAGTTAAGGAGCACGGATGCAGATTCATGGTCGATCCCACCAAGGTATATTACTCGGTAAAGCTTTCCGGGGAGAGGGAGAGAATTGCGAAGCTCGTAAAGCCGGGGGAAAGGGTTTTGGTTATGTTTGCCGGCGTAGGTCCTTATGCGATCGTAATCGCAAAGCTCGCGAAGCCTAAAGAGGTTATAGGAGTCGAGATCAATCCGAAAGCTGTGGAATACTTCCGTAAGAATGTGGAGCTGAACAAGGTGCAGGATGTAGTTAAGGTTTACGAGGGGGATGTGAGGGATGTAGTTCCGAAGCTCGAAGGCAAATTCGACAGAATTCTGATGCCCGCTCCTTATTCGGCAGAAGATTTCGTTTACTTGCTTAGAGATAAGGTCAAAATAGGAAGTTATGTTCACTATTACACCTTCGCCGGGGAAGAGGAGGAAGACGAAGTTCTGCCGAGAAGGGTGAAGGATCTCTTCAGAAGACACGGAATGTTGGCTGAAATTGAGAAGATAAAGACCTGCGGTAGCTTTGCGCCGCGCGTTTACAGATACGTTCTGGATCTGAGAATATCGGATCTGATCTAACCGATTTCTATCTCCAAGTAGTCCTTCTCAGCCTTTATACTTTTAATCCTTTTACCTATTTCGAATCTGACCTTATCCGTTATCCTCTCCGAAGGCAGTCCGAGGGATGAGAATATGTAACCCATCAGAAGTGCGCTGTTGACGAAGAAGAGTCCGGCTAAGCCCATGTCCAAGAAAATTCTGAAGTTCTGCTCTCCCATGCGTTTGTCGTATCCCCTATCCCTAAGCCATCTTTCGAACTCCCGAATCGTGAGGGTTAACTTTTTAGGCATAATCGCAGATTTGTCGCGGTAAATATAAGCTTAGGGGATCGCATGAGGGGAGAACTGATAACTCCGGACGGTGAGATATTAAAGGGAGAACTGGTGATTGAAGGAGGAAAGGCCAAATTTGAAGAGCGCGAATGCGAACCGGAATACGTGTTCGTCCCGACTTTCTTCAATGCCCATACGCATTTAGGGGATTCGGTTGCAAAGGATCCCCCGTTTAAAAGCTTGGAGGAGCTTGTGGCACCCGGAGGA
>JALWBF010000075.1:10620-11115 GCA_027016055.1 Archaeoglobaceae archaeon
GGATCAGAAATTCGTTAAGGATAGCCTTCGAAAGCGGAACCACTGCTTTGTTGGATTTCAGGGAGGGAGGGACTGCGGGTTTAAGCATTTTGAAGAAAGCGGACGAAATGGGATTGTGTTTGCCCCTTACAAGACCATCAAGCTTGGATGAAGCCGAGAGGTTGATAGATCTATCCTTGGGATTCGGAATGAGCTCTGCAAGAGATCACGATTACGGATTTCTGGAGGAACTCAGGAGGTTGGCGAAAAAAAGGGGTAAAATATTTGCGATACATGCCGGAGAGAAGGATAACGAAGACGTCGAGTCCGCACTCACGCTTGAACCGGATTTGCTGATACATATGAACATGACGGATGAAAATACTCTAAAGAAGGTTATCGATGAGGGAATACCCGTAGTCTCATGCATCCGCTCGAACGCCTTCTTCGGGCTTCTTAACTTGAAGAATTACAGGATTTTGGCTGAATACGACGGATGGTTGCTCGGAACGGATA
>JALWBF010000076.1 GCA_027016055.1 Archaeoglobaceae archaeon
ATCTCTTTGAATCCCATCCTAACGCATTGCCTAACTTCTTCAACTATGCTTTCGAGACTAAAGCTTCTAAGCCTCCCCCTCGCAAATCTAGTTGCGCAGAATGAACATCTTCCGACGCAACCTTCCGAAATCGAAACTATGGCTATCGCATTTTGCCTAAGCCTGCACTTGATATTGCGAAGTTCGGACTTGTCGATTTGGCTGTTCTTATCTATCAGCCTGAGCTTTTTACCCTTCAGAGCCGATTCGATTGCCAAATCTATTTTGTGAACGTTATCCGGACTTATCATAGCATCTGCAATTGCTTCAACCTTCTTAGTGGAAATCCTCGGCAAACAGCCGGCTATTACGATCTTCTTTCCCTTCTTCTTGAGATCCAAAGCCCTCTTAATGATCTTCCTCTCCGTGAACTCTATAACCCCGCATGAGTTTATAACAACGACATCGGCATCTTCGATGGTATCGGCTAACTCGAATCTCCTGGCGATTATTCCCCTCATGATGTCAGAATCTGCCTGATTCATCGTGCATCCGTAGGTTTCTATGAATACCCTAACCATTCTATGATGGTTTGACGCGAAGATATTTAAGAGGTTAACTTTTGAAATAAAATTATCCAAAACTAAAAATAAACGTCATAAAAAGGTAATCATAAGATAAAATGGAAAAAATAAAAAGTTTATTTGTTAATTCTTCTGAGGACTATACCAGCAACTGTTATTGCAATCAATGCTGACAACACTTCGAATCCCGGAATCTGCCACCACGGTTTCGGCGTAGGCGTTGGAGTTACGGTCGGCGTTAATGTCGGCGTTACAACTGGTGTCACCGTCGGCGTAGGTGTAGGTGTCGGAGTCGGAGTTACAACTGGAGCTGCCGCAGCTTTTACGACTATTGCGAATATGCTGAACGATCCTGTTTCTGCTCTGTAGTAGTAATAGTTTGCATCTTCGCCAATAAGCTTGGTCTTAAGCTCCTTCCAGCCATTCTCATACTTCATCAAGACCACATCTGTCGGATTATATCCTTTCTCCGTAATCCAGCTCTTGGAAACTTTGAACTCGATGTAGCCGGCTGGCTCAACCTCGGTGTTCGTTCTATACTTTCTGAACGTTATGTCGAGTATCTCGTAAACATCCCTTGCCGGTGGCTTAGGCACATCAGCTGGAAGAGACTTGAGCTTCGAAACATACACCTCCAGCATCATCCTCTCGGGCACTTTGACTACCAATGCAACAACTCCGGTCTCTTCTGCTTTTATTGGCGGAAGTTCGATCTTCATCTCAACATTCGCTGGAATCGTCAAAGCCTCAAAGTATGTAACCACTGCCGGCGCTGGTAATGCTGGTGTCGTAACATACACTCTACCACCGCCACCTCCTATATGTGTAGACACCGGTGCCTGCGTTGGAGTCGGAGTTGGCGTGGGTGTGGGGCTAACTGCCAGCGGATAGACTTCGATCGTATGTTCGCCAGTGAACGTTACTGTATTACCGTTCCTATCGACAACCGTCACGATTAGCTTAAACCTGTAAGTTCCGGTTTCACTTGGCTTCCACGCGATGTCGTAAGCTATAACGGCATTCGATGGAGCTCCAATGACATTGTATCCGTAACCGTATCCGTAGTAGCCGTATCCATAACCGTATCCGTAACCATATCCCCAGCCGAGGTAGCCATAGCTCTGTGAGCTAACGTTAACGTAACCGTAACCGTATCCCCAACCAAAAACGGCATTTGTTGTTGAATTAACTGTAACGTTAATTATTTCGCTGCTTGTGTTTGTAAGGTGTCTATCGGGAACCACAACAGCTCCCGGTGTGAGATTTACGGGTATGGAAATGGAATCTGTTTGCCCATCCTTTTCAACAATAAGCCTTATATCCTTTATATATGCCCATTCTCCAACACTACTCTGAATCTCTATTTTACCCGTGAATTTTACAATTTCTCCTACGTTACATTTGTCCGGTCCCGTTAATTCGACCAAAAGGCTCGCCGCTGGCTGGCTTAAGATGAGCATTGCTATAATCGCCAACGTTATTACTACACTTGCAAGACTTTTCTTTCTGTTGGACGCCATGGTTATCACCTGAAACCGTAGTAAAGACTAAGCTAACCCTACGTTTACCTAAATTATATATAACCCTTTCGAAACTAAAAATAAGTTTATTTTAAAATCATAAGGTATCGTGCACGATTGTTAGTCGATCCGTGCTACTATATTTTTATCAATTAACATCCGCAATTTGAGCGGAAAATGTCCCAAAACGCAAGATTACATCCATACTGCTCTTTTTATTTCTTAATTTTATTAATAATTATGATTAAAAAAGACAATACTAACGGTATTAAGTATAGGTGTGGATACTTTTTTGTTATTTCACGAGTATAATAGATTAATGTGCTCAGCGCGATTAAGCTCAGAAAAGCACGTAGTATTGGATGTGGATCACTGTTTTCTTCATTTGGATTCATTATATATTCCGCAATTAGGTTGGATACACCTAATACGAGAAAATAGTAAGCTAAAATAGCCATTCTGTTAGCTTCGGTCTCATCTCCAGACGAGAGAACGAAGGCTGCCGATATCAGAAACACAATTGCAACTAAGACGAATTTTTGTCCTAAAGATAAGGAGATTACCGATGCAGATATATTTTCAAATACGTTTAATACTTTTTCAGCTTTAGTGGCTATCCCAACTTCAACGTTAGCTATTTTCCCTATAGCCGATTCCACTGCCTTAAGTAATTTATTGTATGGTATATATAGTAAAGCTGTAATTACACCCAGCACGATTAAAATATAGCCGAATCTTTTCTCGATGTAAGGAAAAGCGTAGGGATTGCTCAGCTTATATATTTTAATGAGTATATAAACTACAGATAGCATCACCAAAACACGAAGCAGAACATCTCTATACTCTCTAAGTATCTCCTTTATCGTCATGTTTGTGTTCACTTCCTCCAAGATCTATTTGAATTTTAGCCATTACAATTCGTCTGGTCATAACTTCCGATATAAATCCTCTTGATGTCTTTAACTTTTCTCTCGATCTTTAAAGTCCATTTATCTCCTCTTTCTCTTCTCCAATCGTAGAATAGGTAACCGATACAACATATGAACGTTAAAGCTGAGATCTTCAATCCCCAATTCGAACCAGAACCGAATATAGCGGAATCGATCTAACCTTCTCTACCAATTTGCCGTTCTTGTATATCCTTGCCTCCCACAGCGGATCGTAGGCTTCGGCAAACGAAATTGAGCATGCTATTAAGAAGCATCCCTACTTGCTTTAATACAAAACAACTTCGATATCTGAAACTCTTGCAATTTCTTCGAAGTCTGAATCTTTCGTTATTATCTTCTCAGCACCGTTTGCAATGGCTATTCCAGCTATCAAAATATCAAGAGCGTTAACCTCTCTACCCACTGCCAACAGCTTCGCCGCTATGC